>JADLCA010000363.1 GCA_020847495.1 Candidatus Hydrogenedentota bacterium
ATTTGCCCTATGTATTCAATATGTTCGGAGAATTAGGGAACCGGAGACAACCGTGCGGGACAGGCGCCCTCGCCTGTCGCTTTTATAGGCACAGCCTGTCACCTGCGAACTCGCTTTCCTGTCGGATTCGCTCGTGACCTTGAACTTCCCGGTTGATCATTCTACACTGGTAAATAGTAATGTGATGGTTATCGGTAACCTCGTCATTCGGGAGGTGTCGCTTGACATGAGCAAGAATTGGCCCCTCATGCTGGTTGTTGCCGGCGTATTCATTCTCTTGACTGTCATGTTCTTTTACTTTTGGTATCTGGAGCACAAACAGGAAGAGACATTGGCGTATTGGACGGGCGAGGATGACCTCACTCAGAGTATTCGGAACGAGGCGGACCAATACAGGAATATGAACAGGAACCAGAAACTCGGCATCGCGGCAGTAGGGGCTGTGATCGTCCTCATTGCCGCGGGTTGGCGGGTCTGCCAAGGAAGAGGACGCCAGAAGAGTCAGGCCGCGCCAGGCCGCATTGATGACGAGAAGCGCATCTGACGAGGGCTCTTGCCAAGGAGTCCGCGGACTCGTTTTCCTGTTGTGTTCCGCGGAACCTTGAGACCACCAAGGCATCGGTGGTAGACTACATCCTTTCATGTCGCGTCTCGATTTGTCCATCGATGACTTTGCGCCGGCACTACACCCGAAAACCTGTTAATGGAGGTACATCATGTCTCTCGCACCACACGGCGGCCATCTGGTTGACCGGATACTGACCGGGGCAGCCCTCGAGGCGGCTAAAGCCAAGGCGGCCCAGTTGCCGCGCATCACGGTGGACGCCTATGCGGCCTTCGATATCGACTGCATCGCGAAAGGTATTTTCAGCCCCTTGACCGGTTTCATGAATGAAGCCGAAGTACGGAGCGTGCTGGACAAGATGCATCTTCGCCCGGGCATCCCCTGGACGATTCCGATCCTGCTGTCGGTATCCTCGGCGGAAGCGGCCAAGTTGGCTGAAGGCTCGGAAGTTGCTGTCGAGGACGACGAAGGCGACATTGTCGCCATTCTGCATCTCGCCTCCAAGTTCACCGTAGACCACCGGGAAATCGCGGAGAAGACCTACCGCACGACCGACGAGACTCACCCCGGTGTGGCCTATACCCTGGGACTGGGCGACGTGTTCCTGTCCGGCGACCTGGATGTGCTTAAGGCGCGGACCATCGAGTTCCAGGAGTTCAACCTCACCCCGAAAGAGACCCGCGCGGCGTTCGAGCACCATGGCTGGAAACGGATCGTGGCGTTCCAGACGCGCAACCCCATCCACCGCGCTCATGAGTATCTCACGAAGTGCGCGCTGGAGATCTGCGACGGTCTGCTGATTCACCCGCTGATGGGGACGACCAAGAGCGACGACATCCCGGGCTCGGTACGGATGGAGTGCTACCAGACCATCATCGAGAAGTACTATCCGAAGGCGCACACAATGCTCGCCCTGATGCCGGTGAACATGCGCTACGCCGGGCCCAAGGAAGCCATCATGCACGCCATCATCCGCAAGAACTACGGCTGCACCCACTTCATCGTGGGCCGGGACCATGCGGGCGTGGGTAATTTCTATGGCACCTACGATGCGCACCACATCTTCAGCGAGTTCGACCCGGCGGAGATCGGCAGCACGCCGCTCTTCTTCGATCACACCTTCTTCTGCAAGACCTGCGGCAACATGGGATCGATCAAGTCCTGCCCGCATGACAAGGAGCACCACGTCTTCTTGAGCGGCACCAAGGTGCGCGACATGCTGAAGGCCGGCGAGATTCCGCCGGTGGAGTTCAGCCGCCCCGAGGTGGCCAAAGTGTTGATCAAGTGGGCCCAGGGAGTTAATTGATGGGCAAAGGACGCGTCCAACGTGTCCTGGTGATAGGATTAGACTGCGCCGCGCCGCAGTTCATCTTCGGCGCGGACCGCTTTGACCTTCCACACATGCAGGCCCTGGCAGCCAATGGCTGCTGGGGCCTTCTTCGTAGTTGCGACCCGCCCATCACCGTGCCCGCCTGGGCAACGATGATGTCGAGCAAGGACCCGGGCACACTCGGGTGTTACGGCTTCCGCAACCGTGCCGACTACTCGTATCGCGAGATGGTGACGGCCGACGCGAGCATCATCCGCGAGCCGCGCGTGTGGGATGTCCTGTCGAGGCATGGGCTGAAGTCCGTGGTGCTTGGGGTGCCGCAGACCTCTCCGCCGAAACCCTTGAACGGGTGGCTTGTTTCAGGTCCTGAGACCCCTCAATCCGGCGCGGATTACACCTACCCGAAGACTCTGCGGCGCGAGCTGGAGTCAAACTTCGGCGAGTGCCTGTTTGATGTCGAGGGGTTTCGCACGGACCAAAAGTCCGATCTGCTGACACGCATCTACGCATTGATGGAGAACCGCTTCGCGGTGGCTCGCCACCTAATGAAGACGAAGCCCTGGGACTTCTTCATGATGGTCGAGATGGGCATGGACCGCTTGCATCACGGGTTTTGGCGCTATTGTGACCCAACCCACCCGGCCTATACGCCGGGCAATCCGTTCGAGCAGGTCTTCCGCAAATACTACCGTGCCATCGACGAACGCATTGGTGAACTGATTTCGCTGGCGGGCAAGGATACGGCCGTCATGATTGTGTCAGACCACGGGGCCCGCCCGATGCTCGGCGGCTTCTGTATCAATCAGTGGCTCGCGGAGTCGGGCTATCTCTGCGTCAATGCAATGCCATCGGCGCCGACGCGCTTCGAGGAATGCGCCATCGACTGGGATAAGACGACCGCGTGGAGCGCAGGAGGCTACTACGCACGTGTGTTTTTGAATCTAGCCGGGCGCGAGCCACAGGGCGTGGTGCCACCCGAAGACTACGAGCGCGTGCGCGACGAACTCGCCGTGCGCCTTGAATCGCTCACCGGGCCGGACGGCAAACCGATGGGCAATCGCGTCCTGAAACCCGAACAGGTGTATCGCACGGTCAACGGTATCGCCCCGGACCTGCTGGTTTACGCAGGAGACCTCTCCCTGCGCGCCATCGGAACCCTTGGGCACAGAGGCCTCTTCACGCAAGAGAATGATACTGGCCCCGACGACGCCAACCATGATATTCACGGAGTGTTCATCCTCGACGAGCGTCGAGGCGCCAGTGCGGGGCCTTTGGTCGAGGTCAAGATTCTGGATGTCGCGCCTACCTTACTGGACCTGCTGGGGATTGAGGCGCCGGGGGACTTCCAAGGCAGTGCACTGCGAGACCGCTTTTAGGGGCATTGACACTGGAAGCTGATTCTGCGGCGCGCATGAACCCAGGAAGAGCACAAATGGTGAAGGCCGGTGAGGCAATGAGCCGACGGCTTCGGAGGGACCGCAGTCTTGTGCCACCGCGCCCGGAGAGCGAGGCGGTACTGGAAGGCCGCTTCGCTGTCGCTTCCCCGCTTCTCTGCGTTGATGCGCCAGCTACGTACGGGCGAGACGCCCATACCCCCTTGTCATCCCGTTCTTGAACCGGTGACATCGTCGATCGATCTTCATCGTTTGCCTGCGTCTGCGTTGCGCTTTGTCAATCTGCGCAATCTGCGACTACCTTTTCTCGTGGTTTTTGCACTCTGGTGTGTACACATTTCCCGCGCTCTATCTGGTACAATGCGTGCATTACGTGACGGCAGCCCGGTCCGCCGGGAGACCCGCCCGGTTTCCCGTAATCCCATTGACACGAGTATCCTGTGGCTGCTTGTGTGAAGGTGCCGGAAACGTGATTGTCTGACATGGCGTGCCCCCTCGCCGCAGTGAGCGAGGGGCGTCACGGCAACTCTTTGAAAAGGTACCGCCAATGCGCGTTGGTGTGAATATACTCACCCTGGAGCCGGGGTATGATGAGGAAGACGTCTACCTCCGCAACGTCCTGATCAGAATGCGGGCAATCCAGCCGGATACGGATTTCACCCTGTTCACGGACGCGAATAATCACGCGTCCTTTGCGGGGTGGGACCGGGTATTCGTGGGCAAGCAAGGCCCTGAAGGGCCTGACGACGGGACCCCCGTTGAGAAGTCGCTGGACCGCGCGGCGAAGCAAGCCCAGGTAGACATCGTCTTCACCCCACTGCAAACCTCCGGCATGGTGAGCGTGGTGCCAGTCGTGCCGTATGCCTTGGACCTCAGCTTTCTGGAGAAGGCCGGCAAGGCGGGCGGCTGGCGGACTCCGCCGCTTGTGCGGGATATGAAGCGGGTCGCGGGACGCGCCCAGGTGTTCGTGACGCCTTCGGAGTATGTGCGCAAGCAGATGCTCGCTCACTTGGGCGTGCCAATGGACCGCGTGGTAGTCGCGCCGCCTGGCGCCGATCCCGCACTCGAGGCGGAAAACGCTACTATCGCGGAGCAACCCTATCTGATCACGCTCGGCGATACCAGGCACCGGGGACATCTGAGCTTTCTGCTGGACGCGTTTCAACGGCTCAAAGACGAAATCGCTCATAACCTTGTCGTACTCGGCCGGCCCGATCACACCGAGCCGGAGGACTGGGGTTCCCGGGTGTTGCGCATACACCGCTGCCCGATTCCGCAAATGGCGGGCCTGTTGCGCCACAGCGACGCGTTTGTGTGCACCTCGCTGCACGAAGGCGCCTGCATCACAATACTCGAGGCCATGCGCGGCGGCGCGCGGGTGATTACGCCGCGCGTGGGAGGCATCCCCGAGATCGCGGGCAACTACCCCGTTTACTACAACCACGAAAGCGTGGCGTCGCTGATGCAGGCCATCCGCCGGACCCTGGACGAGAATCCCGAAGAGCGGTCGCGGCAGATTGTGTTTTCGAGACGGCGGGCCGCGGAGTTCACGTGGGAAAACTGCGCGTGGCGCACGCTGGCGGCGTTCAAGCGGGCAGGCAATTGATGCAGTGACCGGGGCCGATTCCGGGCATCTTGCACGGCACGGCTCCGGCGTTATACGGTACAGCGGTTTGGCAGTCAGCATTTCTTGAGGGGAGCCGCGCGGTGGACCATCTCGCACCGCGCATGGGAGGATACTCATGACGGAAGTCGAACTGTTTCGGGCGCGCATCGCACTGCTTCAGGCCTTTCTTCGCGAGAGCAAGTACGACGGAATTCTACTGTCCCGCGTCGATAACTTCGCCATGGCAACCG
>JADLCA010000364.1 GCA_020847495.1 Candidatus Hydrogenedentota bacterium
CAATGCGGCGAAATCGGTTGAGCAAGGAAAGCGCGTCACGATCCGGGTCCGCTATTCCGGCAACTTGGCTCCCCAGACATACGAGTGCGGGTGGATCGAGGCGGACGGCATGTGTCTGCCGATGCTCAGCCTCTGGTTACCGCTTGACCTGGGCAGCTTCTTCCAGCTTCGGTGTCAAGCAACCCTTCCTCCGGACTGGATTCCTGTTGTCGCGGGTGACGTCCAGACCACGGGCACTGAAGATGATCACAGGACCTTTGCCTGGGAAGAGAAGAGGCCGGTCCTCGGCGCGAGTTTCGCTGCTGGCAACTATGTGGTCCAGGAGCGCACCCATGGTGCGGTCCGCTGCAGGCTTTTCATGCGTCCCGAAGCTGCGGCCAATGCCTCAGCGATTCTCGATACGGTGGGAAGCTCGTATAGCTATCTTCGCGCGATCTATGGGTCGGACAGCTTCGACGCGATGGCCATCCTTGTTGACAGGAGCGTATCCGCGCCCGGCAACGGATGCAATTCCGTGCTCATGCTGCCGGAAGAACTTCCGGCGGACTCAGGAGAACAATTTGCGCTTTTGGCACGCGAGGTCGCGCGCAACTGGTGGGGAGGGACGGTTGCGGGCCGCTGGTTTCCTCGACAGCCGGAAACTGCGACTTGGATCGTCGACGGTTTCCCGGAGTATAGCGCGTGGATCGCGCTGCGTGGCCTGAAGGGCCGCGGCGAGTTCCTGCGCTTCATCGAGACTCGCCGGTGTCCGCCCGGCATCGACTTCCCGATGAAGACGATCTCGATGGCGCAGCGCTACCAGCAGGCAACTCCGGGGACGGAAACGGATCCTGCTTATCGACTGGTGCGGCAGGCGTACACGCTGAGTGCGATTCAAGATCGCATGGGCCGACAGCGCTTTGAGGCTGCCTGCACGAACCTACTGAGAATTCATCGCTACACCGCGTTGTCCTACGCTGCCGTTCTTCAAGAGATGGAACTCGCGGGTGAAGTGGATCTCCGCGAGTTCTTCCGCCTGTGGTTCGAGCGCGCGGGCACCTTCGATTACTCTGTAACGGACGTAGTTCAGGACGGCGAGAACCTGCGCGTCACCGTCGCAAGCCCTGGCGACATCCCGTTTCAAGGCAGATTCATGCTTGCGCTTGTGCACGGCGAGTCGGTTTCCACACACGAGTTCGATGCGGGCCCTGACGGCGGCTCGTTCATCGTTCCGGCAACAGCTCTCGTGGAGCGCGTGATCCTCGACCCCGAGTTCCGGACGCCCGACATGGTGCGTGCCAACAATATCTGGCCCCGCACCCACTGGCCTCTATTCGTGAGCGCGTCGCCTTCGGGACGTATCGCCATCGTCGCCGTCGAGGAGTGGTGCGCGGAGGGCGCAAACCTCCTGGCTATCACAACAGACAACACAGATACCTTTGTGCGCGCAGACTTGGCAAGCCCACTGATGGCCGCTCCCCTGTGGTCGAGCGATGGGCGTCTTCTGCTTGCCGCTGTGGATAATACCGTCGTCTGGTCCGAGGCGTCAGGCCTTCAGCCTTTGCCTACTTCCTCCTGCGTCGCGGCCGGCTGGAGCGGCGACAGCCTGCTGCTCGCATCGCGAAAAGTGCCGGGTGCATGGTGGACAGCGAAGATGGGGGAGAGCCCGGTGCGCGTGGCCAATTGCTCGACTATACCCGCTGTGCTTAGTGCACGGGCCGACAAGGAGTCCGCGCGTGTCGCGTATATAGCGGCGGATCGGCGCGTCGTCGTGGACGCGTTGAATACGGGGGACGCACAACCGGCCGTTCTGGGGCGTGAAGCAAACGGCAACCTGGCGTGGTCTCCTCATAACGACGCGGTCGTATTCATGACAGAAGCCAACGAGCTGGTGCGTCGCCCCGCAGATGGTTCACCGTCGGAACCACTGCTGCAACTGAACCATTCCGTGACAAGCTACGAAGTCGCCCCGGACGCCACCCGCGTTGCATGGACAAGTCCCGGCCATAAGTTGCGCTGCTGCGCCGTCAGCACCCCGATGCCGATCGAAATCCCGCTACCCGGAGAGCCCGTCGCGTACACGTGGGCGAGCGACGGTGCGCTGATAGTACTCATCGCGGAGACTTTACCCGGCCTCCCCCTGCGGTGCTACGCCCGCCACAGCCTCTGGCGTTATACCCCCGCGAGCAAGAAGCTCGAACACATTGCGATTGATCTCACGCGGGTATTCTAGCGGATTCAGTGACGGGCGCTTTGCCACATAGAATCCGCAATTTGGATGAATTCCGCAATGTCCTTGGCCCGCCGAATCATCCAAACGGCAAATGCAAATGCGCCCAGGGCACACACCAAACTCGAGATTACATAAGCATCCGGTTGCCGCGCTTCCCATGCGCGAAGTGCAACAATTCCTGCCTCCTGAATGGTGAAATAAAGACCAATCAAGGTAACCAAGCCTGTCAGTACCGACGCAGGTGCTTTGGTTACCGCCGGTGCATCCTCCGGCCAGAAGGTTCGTGTGATTACACGAGTCCGGAACACACAGAGGAATCCCAGCACTGCGTAACCCAGGACGAAAGGCAGCCCGCATATCCAGGCAAGCCAAGAGATTCCCATACGCGGGAGGAGCAAGTACAACTGTGACAGTGCCGCGCTCGCAGAAAATGCAAGGCAATATAAGCCAAATCCCTTCAGTGCCAACCAGCGGACCGTGAGTAGATTCGTAGTCATGGCTTTGGCACCTCATTGCTACGCATTAGAGTAGGCCGAAAGAGGCAGATGAGTGCATTCGGCCAACGAATACACGTGGCAGCAAGCGCTAACATTACGCTGCTGCGCAAAGTCTGTCCTGTCAGGTAGTCGGACGAATACATCGGGTCGGATCCAGCACCTGGCAACCAATACCAAATCAATGACGCAATCTCCGCAAGCGACAACAAAAGGAAATACAAGCCGACTACTTGCACCCAAAAGCTAAGTGAAACTATTCCCTGATCCGATGGCGTTCCCAGATCGGTATTGGAGTTCCGCCAGATAAGGTTCATGAGATCAGACGTGCGGAAGAGCAATAGGTAAGTCGCCAGCAAGTAGAAGAAGATACCTGCAAATCCCGCGACCATCTCGTTTTCGGGATTTCCGGGGTACGAGATGTCTCCGACAAGTGTGACGAGATATACCGTGCGGGCAATATGCATTACAAGCTGCAGCGAGCAGAACAATCCAAAGATCCTCAGCGCCAAATCCCTCACCTGGTGAACCGTGATGTTCATCGCCGTGGCCTCCCCGCGCTTCGAACTTTCCCCAACTGCGTCCGCTCCGTCGCACGCGCAACCGGCAACTTGTCCGGCACCGGTGGCTCATACCCGCTTTGGGTCCAAGGCGCGCGTGTCGAGACGACCCATCCTGCTCGGGATAATGCCTCACTGTCAAGGGTATCATCGAATACGCAGAGCGAATCGTGATCAAACACGGTAACGACGCGCAACTGCATATAGCGCACTTCTGGCTTCACCACTGAGAATGTCATGCCAGGTAGTACCCCGCGATCCTTGCCCGCGTCAATTCGGACTTGCACCCACTTGTCTTCACCAGCGATATCGAGGGCATACCCGAAGAGAGTGGGGGACGGATTTGTTCCGTAACAGCTCATGTCAAGGATGGTGGCAACGATAGGTTGCTCCAAAAGATACGGCGCAAAAGCAGCAGGTACCTCTGGCAAACCGGAAATGGCTTTGCCCTCGTCGCCCTCCCGGAGGTAGAACGGCTCTTGGACGACCCAATGCGCCGCATACGGTCTCTCGCGAGGCTCAGAACCCCGATTGACGGCATTGCAGAAGGCCATGATGTCATCTGGCGCGACCAGATACCTCCGCTCGCACCAACTTATGGGCACAAGTTCGGTGACGCTTTCGCGTCTAACATCGTCCAGAAAGGCGGAGCTCAGTCGAATGGCGGTGCCGGTCCAGTGGGCATTGCCATAGTCATAGCTGTAAGGTTCTGAACACTCTGGGTCTTCTAGTAGAAACCCGGCTATTGGTGCCAAGTTTAGGTCTACTTCCGTGAACCAGCCCACACTCGCGCGGTACCGGCCGGCCCACGGGTGGCCGGGAAGTAAAGCAGCCTCCTCGGATATCTTCGCACGCAACTCGCTCGGGGCGCACGTAGATGCTCCTGTGGATAGGTCGTCCACAGTATCCTGCGCGAGCGCGGCCAGCACAGGAATGAAGGAGGCTAAGACATGAAATGTCACTGGCCTCACTGCGCTTCTCCAAATAACTGCCCCACCGAGAAGCCAAGGGTCCTCCGCTCATGCCGCGGAACAATGTCCAGTGTTAGTATAGTTTAATAGGAGGAATTGCGCAATGGCCTTCTGGGTCAGGGCAATCGCATCAAGACTGCGAACCTGCGCGGAGGGGACCCACGTGTCCCAACGCGGCTCGGTACACACTCCCCATAAAGTGTCAAGCGGCTGACCAGACCACGCGCAGCGTCAGGAGCCACCCGTCTACTGCAGAATCAGTAGGACGGATTTGCTTCCAGGGCTTCTGGCCTGAAAGGCCAAGCTACCCCTGTGCTCCTGCCGGGACTTTGATGCTTTGATGCGCGTGACAGACTATGTGGGATGACAGGTCGATCACTTGAACGAGGCGCTTGGCCGTGACGCCGCGCGCGTGAGGAGCGAGGCAGTACCTGAAGGCTGCCCTCTTGCTTCTTCGCGTACCTATGCGGCTCTCGCGCCTTTGCCTTGGAGTGCCCCCCCCATTACGCGCGAGACGTCCGTTCGCCTTTGCTGGTTGCCCCTTGTCTGTTTCTTGGACCGGTGTGCTCGATGAAATTGGCGTACCTTGGCTCGACCGATGTTTCTAGCCCGGATTTCCGACACGCACGCACCGCTGCTCGATCAATCCCAGATGAATCTGCTGTTTTCATGATCTTGGCACGTCCTCGTTGCTTACACGAAGTGCGTGTGAGAGATCCGGGTTAGAACCGCGGCTGCTTCTTGATTCCATAGAAGTTCTGATCCCGTTCGCCTCGCTCGAATTCCGGCGCGGCCAATGAGCTTGCGGTTGCCGGACTTCCTTCTTTCACCAGCAGGTAACGTCCGCCCGTTTGGGTATCGAAGCGAATGACTCCGCCCTCCAGAGTTCGCGCGGCCTCATTCACGTCCAAGCGCGTCACTACCACCTGGGATTCGGCGTACGGATTCATGACTTCGCAGGGCAGGCCGGCTTCTGACGTGATGACCGCGCCTACGACTTCGCCTTTCTCCAACCGAGCCGTCACGAGGAAGGCGCCTTCGGCTCGGAGATTCTGGAAAGACGCATCGTGCCAGCGGTCCGGCACGGTGGGGAAGAGGCGGATTCGCCCGTTGTACGACTGCAACAACATCTCCATGATAGCCGCCGACGCGCCGAATCCCGCTTCGAGCGTCATCGGTTCGTAGCCGAACAGCGACACGCCGAAGATGCGCGGGTCGCCGTTGACGTGAAACGTGTTGGGTTTGATGAAGGCGTTCGCGTACAGGTCGAGCATCTGCCACGCCATGTTGCCGTAGCCCGCGCGCGAGGCGATGAGCGACATCCACGGGTAGGCCCAGCCTGTCCATTCCCCCAAGCCCTTCACGCGGATCTCGTGCAGCGATTCGCGGATAATCGCGCGGTCCTCCTCGTTGCCATCCAGTGAGAGCAATCCGAGCGGATGAATCGCCATCAGATGCGAATGGTGCCGGTGGGAGTGGGAGAGGGGCGTGCCCTCGCTCACCAGCAGGCGCTTGCCTTCGAGAACATACGGGGTGAGACTGGCCAACACTTCGTTCACGCGTGCGGTGAGCGCATCTTCTTCGCCCAGGATTGCGTTGGACTTCAGGATGGCATCACCCAGGAAGCGGATCAACGCGAGGTCGCAATTGGGATCCCGCGTATAGGCGTTGAAACTGCCCTCACCCCATTCGGGGGAATAGCTGAGCGGCACATGCAGCTTGCCGTCGTCGCCGGGCTCGAGCAGATTCGCGTAGGTGAGGACGCAGCCCCGCAGCATTGGCAGCGCCTGTTCGCGCAAGAACGTCTTGTCCTGCGAGTAGAGGAAATGCAGCCAATAGTGATGCGCGAGCCACGCCGCGTTGCCGGGCCAGAGTTCAACGCCCGAGTACCCGTAGATGCGTTCCCCACGCGGACCAATCGCGCATCCTGCCCAGATTCCTTCAAAACCGAAGAACTCTTGGCACTGCTGCTGCCAACGCGGGATGCATGCGGAGAAGGTGCGATAGAGCGGCTCGCCGAGGTCCAAGCGGTTGGCCGTGTAGATCGGCCAGTAGGATTGCTGGACGTTCATGTCCAGATGGTAGTCGCCTGCCCAGGGCGGCATGCCGCCGTCCAGTGTCCACAGTCCCTGCAAGGTAACCGGCAACTTGCCAGGCCGCGACGAGCACCCCAGCTTGTACATCTCGATGTAGTAGAGGGCCTCGAGGCGCGCATCCGGAATGCGGAGGGATGACCGCGACCAGAAGTTCGCCCACCACGCCGTGTGCGCGGCTTGCGCCTGATCGCCGAAGGCGGATAGAGCCTGCTTCGCCGCCGCCAAGGGGTCGCTCGCATCGTGGGAAGATTGGATCGATAGGAGGAACAGCGCGCCGTCATCCTTTAACCTCGTTTCCCACGCGATAGCGTACAACATGCCCGCGGGAGTGCGCTGCACGAAGGTCCCGTTGCGCCCGTCGCCAGAGGTCTCCGGCGCGGGATATCCCCAGCGCTTGAGCGTGTCGGCGGCGCCGGCGTCCAAGTGGTCCAGCGACACGCGGAACGATGCGCGCTCCGCCGGGCCGCCTTTCAATGACAGTGAAAGGACGTTGCTTGTGGCATCCACTTGGCATTCTGCCGTGAGCGCGGCGCCATCGGCGGTAGCTTCGATCGTCGCGGTGGCTTCCCTCAGGGACAAACGCGCCTGGCCCCATTCGAGCGCCGCGCCGAAATCGACTTGCAGCCTCGGCATGGGCAGGCGCGTTGGGCGGGGCTCATCCCCGTAAATCTTCTCGGTCCGCATGCATTGCTCGGCCTCTTCGCGCCGGCCCTGGCTCACCATCTCGCGCAGGCCCGCGTAGGTCAGTCCGTTCAGAGGCTTCTCGCGCGTTTCCCATGCGTCGTATTTGTCGAGCGTGATCTTGAGCGGCGCGCCGTCTCCCCAGATGAGCGCGCCCATGTCGCCGTTTGCCAGTGGGATGCCTTCCAGCCACCGCGCGGGCGCCACTTCCCAGACCGGGTCGTGCGCGTCCAGAAACGCGAGTGGAGAAGACGCCAGAGAGACCAGAGCACACACGGCGATACTCGAAGCCAACATAAGACCCCCTTCCTGCGATCCGTCAACCCCGCCGATGGTACCCTAAGGAGGGGTGGAACGAAAACTGAACACTCCTCAACGCAGAGGCGCAGAGTTCGCGGAGGAACGCTGAGAATTAAAAGGGACGGACCCTTCTTCAGTACTGCCTCGCTCTCCGAGCGCGGCCGC
>JADLCA010000365.1 GCA_020847495.1 Candidatus Hydrogenedentota bacterium
GTATTTGCCCGCGGACAGGGACTGCAGATGATACGTTCCATCCGGCCCGGTGACCGCCTCGCGTACGGAATCGCTTGTTCGCGTGTGATTGATGCGGACATGCACGCCCGCAATCGGCTCATCGGTCTCCTCCACGTACACCCTCCCGGAAATGCTGGCGCCTGGGGATACGAGTAGTTCGATATCGTCGATGGAGCCGGTCTTGCGCAAATCGAGCTTGTGCGCCTCGATGGACACGAGGCCGGTCTCCGTATCGGTCAGACTGATCACGTACAACTTTGCGGCGAGGCCCTCAAATCGAAAAGCCCCATCCTGGTCTGTTACGGCGACATTCCTGGGATCAAGATCGGAAACCGTTTGCAGGGTTACTTGCTTGCCGGTGACTGGTTGGCCCGTCTCCTTGAGGCGAGCTACCCCCGAGACACGATGGGCCGGTTCGAGGACGATGTCGTTACTGGAAGATTCGGCGGGCACGTCGTGAATCATCGTGGGCGCATAGCCTTTGGCATATGCGACCAGCGAACTCTTCCCCTCCGGAGTCAGGAGGTTGTGAACTGCGAATCGCCCATCGCTATCCGTGCGCACATTCGGGCTGAGGCCCACAGCGAGAAATGGGTTGCCTGCGGTTGCCACCACAGCGCCCTCGACAGGCACCCCATCCGCATCAAGCACCTGGCCGGTCATGGACGGCGCTGCAATTGGCCGAATAGAGAGATTCCTGCGGCAGCGCAGTCCCGCACTCGGGCCGGGCTGGCTGCCATCGGGGAACACAGGAGCCGACCCGAACTGTGCCAATCGATCCGCCAAGTCGGAGAATAGGTACAGCGCAACATGCCCGCTGGCGGCGCCCGCTGCTGACACGGCGGTCAGTTGATAGAGTCGCGAGACCGGCAGATCGGTGATTTCGTACGCACCGTGCGCATTGGTGACGGTCTCGGCATAGCCGTGCTTCCACCAGCTATCCCGGCAGAACAACGTGATGCGCGCCCCCGCCACCGGCTCTCCATTGGGATCGGTGATGTTTCCGTAGACGGCCCCAGGTCCCTTCTCGATCGGTTCAAAAAGATAGAGGAACTCAGCAGGCACACCCTGTGAGAGTGGAGGCAATGCACCCGGCGCAGCCGAGTCTGGAGAACCTGTTCGCGGGCCTGCCGGTTCGGATCGCTGCGAGGTTTCCTGCGCAGCAATGACCTGCTCGGAGGCGGCGGCCAGATCCGCGATTACGGTGTCATCGGATACGTCTTCTCGATTCACGAGGAGCACCGTGGATACGACCGTGATGAGAGGAATCACTGCGGCTACCAAAACCTTTGCGAGGAACTGTTGGGTTAGCCACCCACCCGCAATTCCGGCAGATCCCTTAGCGGATTGCGCCAGAGCCAGCTTTCCCAACGATGCAGTGAGGGCTGACGGCACTTCCGCCGCCTCCGCGAAATGGCTTGCGAACAATGCCGCAAGGGTGCCTGCGCTCGCGGTGATTTGGCGCTTCCTAAAATCGGCGGCGATGCGTTCGAGGCCCTTTGCGATGCGATACCGGACCGTAGGAGGCGCGATCCCCATCTGGCTTGCTATTGCTTCGTGGGTCATGCCTTGAAGGAAATGGGACGTGACGGGGACTCGCAATTTTTCGGGCAGCGTTGCGATGATCTCGTCAACGCATTGGTAGATGTCATCCCAAGTTGGCTCTACGTGAGCGGCTTGGGCGTCCGCGTATTGCTGCTCGCGTATTTTGCGGCGTCCCGACGCGCGGAGGCGTTTGAGCGAAAGGTTGGCCGCCACCCGATGGAGCCACGGCCCAAGGTAGTGGTAGGGAGGGCGCCGCGCCGTGACCAACGCCTCGAAACACTCCTGCGTTACGTCCTCCGCTTCGGCGGCATCGCGCAAGACCCGGCGGCATGTCGCGTAGACCATTCCCGCGTGGCGTCCAACAATCGCCCGGAAGGCTTCCGGATCCCGTTGCAAACACCAGCTTTGCAGAAGTTCATCTCCGGGACTGTTCATACCGATATCCCCCTCGGTCTCGACTCATTCTACCCCATATATCCCCGCCGGAGCTTCGATCAGCGAAACGTGCATGCGGGGTGGAATGTCGACACGAAGCGATTCGGCCACCAGGGAACCACGGGCGGGGGAAGTCCAAGCAAGACGTCCGCCCTGACATGCGCGGGAGCGGCAGGCGGGTTCTGCGAACAGCGGGATGTCGCGACATCACCGAAGAATTCTGCGCCCCGCCAGGGCTTTCATAAGGGGAGGGCACGCCAACCCCGGGTTCCGCCTGCGGCTCCACCCGGGGCTATACCCCTGCGCCCCGTAGCCGGGGCAAAGAAGGGGAGAGCTGCTCTGAGGACGAGGTGGACCGTCTGGCCAGTTTCCAGAGCGTTGCGCTGTGCTGCCGCGCTCAGCGAGCGAGGCAGTACCAGAATGCCGTCCGCTTGCTTCTCCGCGTTCCTCTGCGAAGGCAACGCCTCTGCGTTTGAGTGCCCCTAAACCACGGGCGAGACGCCCCTATCCTTGCTGAACGCCCCTTTGCCGGGTCTTTTACTTAAATCGGTGCAATCGGTGGATAGCTCTCTTCGTTTGGTTCCGGCTGTGCCGCGATGGCAGAAGAAGGGTCAAAGACAAGAACGCGGAGGGTGTCCTCCGCGTTCTCGTGATCACGCTATTTCGTGAGGTTGCAGTGCCGTTATCAGGATTGTGGCTTCATGAGAGCAGCGAGTTCGTGCGGGTTCTTTCCGCTCCGCTCGGCGATATCGCGCATGGTTTCATCAGGCTCGACCTGGATACCCGAGGAGCGCAACGTCTGCAGGGCCGTGTCCAGGGAGATTCCCTCGTCCGCGCATACTTGCCGCAAGGTCTTTCGCCCCATTCCAGTTCCGCCGGACGACGGTCCCTGCCCGGGATTGTGGGGCGCTTTGGTGAAAAGGGCTTGCGGCGATACCCCGTGGTTTTTCGCCACTTCACCGACGCTCTTCTTCCCGTCGCCAATGTCTATGTTTTTGGCGGCAAGTTTGGCCCGCAGATCATCGACGGTAGTACCGGTCTTGGCCGCGAATTCTTCGACAGTAGACAGTTCGGCATGGGGGTACGGAACCGAGGCGGAGTCCGTTTCCCAGTAGTCCTTGACGGATTCGCCCCATCCTGAAACGAGGTTAAACGGCGGGATGCCCTGCAGCGTTCCGGCGGTTATTGTGGCGGTAAGTAAGAGAGCCGCCGCGAATTCCTTCTTGAGATGCAGGCCCGGAAGGGAAGGCACGTGAAGGTACCGAAGGAACACCCGCCAATTCAGGAACAGGTGCAGGCCGGCAACGGCGAGAAAAGTCAGGGCTACAACCACATGCACCGAACCCCAAGACTCTTTCACGATGCCGAGAAAGCTCCAGCCAGTCCAGTTTGCCACTCGTCCCCGCGGAGAGAAATAGAGCACAGTGCCGCTTATGGCCAGGACCGTAAAGGTCATTGCCAATACGAAAGTGGCGAGACCTCGGATGTTGATTCGCGTGCCCTTCATCTTCACTTCCTTTCTGGTTCGATGCTTGATGCGCGTTGAAATGCATACGGCATTGAGCAATGGGCATGCCAAGGGAAGACAAGTCGAAGGAGTAATGTTTGCAAACATTTCGAGGGGACGGGAGTGCAGGGTTTGCGCAGTTGCACGGCCGTGTCTGCACAACCTGCAGGGGTACGGCGGGCTCAATCAACCGAGAAGGAAGGCGATACCGGTCTTCAGGTGAGCAGTGTCTTGAGTTCGTTCATGAACTCGTTGAGGTCTTTGAACTGGCGGTAGACCGAGGCGAAACGGACGTAGGCGACTTCGTCGAGGTCTTTCAGGCGCGCCATGACGGCCTGGCCGATGGCGTCGGTCGAGACCTCATGCTCGGTCGAGTTGAAGAGGCTGCGTTCGACGTCGTCGATGAGGGATTCGACTTGCTCAAGCCCGACTGGGCGTTTCTCAACGGCCTTCAGAATGCCGCTCTTGATCTTCCAACGGTCGAAGGGCTCGCGGCGGCCGTCTTTCTTGATGACCATTTGGGCGACTTCTTCGATACGCTCGTATGTGGTGTAGCGGCGGGCGCATTTCAGGCATTCGCGACGCCTGCGGATGGAATCCCCCTCTTTCGAGGAACGCGAATCGACTACCTTGCTTTCAAGAAACGCGCAGAAGGGACAACGCATGGCGGCTGTGTTCCTATCCCCTGACCCCTGTCTCAAACACAAGAGCACAAGGCACAACGGCAAATTGCATCTATATGTTGTGCCACCGTCACGATACCACATACAACATAGTGCGTCAAGCGAAAAAGGACAGGGTAACGGTAGCGTAGGTGACTTGTCTCTTGCGGGTGAGGATTCCGGCGGATTCGGGCACGGTCACGTTGCTCGCATGTTCA
>JADLCA010000366.1 GCA_020847495.1 Candidatus Hydrogenedentota bacterium
AGACCACGATCACGCTCAGTCTGATTGAGTAGGACCAGTGGAACGGCCTTTTGCGAACGGGCTCTGCCGCCTTATGGAGATGTCCATTCAGTTTATCGCGCTGAAGAACGAGGCCAGGATGCTGGCGGCTTCGGAGGTTGACAGCCAGATGAGCGCACCGCAGTTAGAAATGACCGTTGTCCAAAACACAACTTGGAATGATCTCTTGCTGGATTTGTGACGCAGCACCTTTTGCGCTATCAAGGCTCCTGGCCAACCCCCGGCGAGTGCGAGCAATTGCAGGGTTCTCTCACTGGTTCGCCATTCACCGTTTTGCGCCGCAGATTTGTCAAGTCCATAGGCCGAAAAGGTAATCAGGCTGAGACTGATGTATACACCCAACACAGAAAAATGAAGCTTTCCCGCGACAACGAAGCCAGCCACAATGAACAGAAAGAGAAAGGCCAGTGTTGGTAAGTAGGTGTTCCGGGCCATTGTGCTCATGGCCTCCAAGTGGTCCTCCTGATATCTCACATTCTCTGCCCGCACACGGCCTCTCGCATCCATGGTGAGTTCATATGTAACGATTTCATTTGCGACCGGACGGCGTCTTCGGTTTGAAAACGACTTGATGTGAACGAACACGTCGCCCCCACCCCCGTCAGGGGTGATGAATCCAAAGCCCTGTTCGTCTTTCCAGTTCCTCAACTTGCCTTGATACCGCATGCGGACTTCCCATGGATCCGGCACGTGCTCAGGTGAACCCGGTCAGCGTTGCACGTGAAGGATCGCTCTACCCTTTAGTAGCGCCAGCAGTATATCACGAGAGGGAACAAACGGAGAGATGTGTACAGTTGAAAAGGCTACCGTGCTGACTTGACGTTGTTGCTGGCAAACAAGCCTAACGTGATCCTGCGTTCAGTGCTCTCGGTCAGATGGTGTCTGTGCGCCTGGCCGCCAGTGCGGCCACATGGCAGCGCAGCCGGGTGCCACGGCGGTGACGGGGTGCGCCTCGCTGCCATCGGCGGGCATGACATAGATCTGCCGCGTTCCGGTGCGGTTGGAGCCAAAGGCAAGCCACTTGCCGTCGGGTGATGGCGTCGGGTGGTAATTGGTCTTGCCCGGTGGCGACTGCGTGAGGGTTTCGGTCGTGCCGTCCAAGGATACGCGCATCAGTTCGACCCGGTCCTCCACTTGGCAGGTGTAATACACCCACTTGCCGTCTTTGCTCCACACGGGGACGTCGCTGCTGCCTCCGTGAAAGTCCTCGACGTCGAGGAAGGCTGTGACGCCCGAGTATCCACCGCGATTCGCGATGGTGCGCAGATCGCTGCCGTCCGGGCGCACGATTGTGGGGTGGCAGTTGTAATGCTCGCCGGAGACGAAGAGGAGCCAGGCGCCGTCGGGCGACCATTGAGGCACGAAATTGAAGGGCTGTCCGGTTTCGATGTGGAGCGGTTGCGAACCGTCGGCGTTGGCGATGTAGACCTGGTAGTCCTTGTGGTAGGCCACGCGGCTGCCATCTGGCGAGGCGCTGTACCCATACGTGAACCCGTCGTTGCCGCTGCTGATGTCGCGCTTGTTGCGGCCATCGCGGTCCATGGTGAAGGGATGCGATATACCTTCGATGAGCGCCTGGAATCCTAGCTTGTTTGGATCATCGGGAAAGAAGAAGAGCCCCGTATTGTAGTCGCTCGCGCGCTCCACGGCGGTGAGGTTTTCCAGACGCCCCGTCTTCAGTTCAAGCAGGCTCGTGTCGTAGCGCCAGCCCTCGGTCATGCGGAAGGTCTTGTGCTCTTCCTCCCAGGCCGCGTTCTCGGGGCTTTCCCAGCCCGAACCGATGATGGCGTAACGGCCGTCCGGCGACCAGCCCGCGAACTGGGTCCAACTATTCTCATCCGTAACCAGCTCTTCGGCGAGCATGCGCTGGCCCTTCCCATCCGCACGGACTGCGCACGCGCGCATGGTCGCGATGTTGGGTTGCCGCCCGCCTGGAAGGTTGGTGCGGAATTCTGTGTAACCGATGAGGTAGCCGCTAAGTCCCACGTCTGGCGCGCCGCTTGTCGCGCAGGAGTGCGCCAATGCAAGGAACACAGCGCAGCACGCTGCAATAAGTGGGCGAGAAGATATCATTGACTAATCCCTTTTGCTTGGTTGCGCGAGTGCCTCGTCCAAGATTCGCCCATCAAACCCTGGATGTGAAGACAAGCCTAACAAATGCAGCACAGTCGGCGGCACATCTATGAGTTGGGCGTCGTTCACTTGCCTTCCGGCGGCCACGCCGGGACCGGACATGACCATGAACCCGTCGGGATGATGCTTGCCAGAACGCCGTTCGGGATCCTGCCCAAGGACCGTGCCGATTCGCGGCGAGGTGAAACCGGTCTTGGGTCCGTCTTCGGCCCACGTCACGATGATATCCGGAAGATCGTCGGCATTTGGTGTGCCCAGTTCGCGCCGCGTGCGGATGACCCGTTCGACCGCTGGCTTGCCCGTGCCCACGTTAATGAGTGCGGACAGTTCCCTCTCCAGCATGTCGCACAGGCCGTCATACTCGGATGCATCCACGATTCCCTGCGGCTCTCGCCCCTTGAGATTGATACGAATGGAACCATTGCAGTCGTTGGGAATGGCGAAGGCGCGGCTACGCGCCCACTGCTTGCTTGGGTAGAAGAGACGGCGGGTCCAGCGATCCCAGAAGCGTTCCGGCGCGATTCGTTTCGCCGCCATGATGAGGGGCATCCCGAAAAGGTCCTGAAAGCGGCGAATTCGGTAGTACGTCCAGCGCCTGGTGCGCGCGGCGAGCGTGGCCTGCGCCTCGTTCGACTGCTTCCCGCCCGGCGCGAGGTCGAGGCGTGCGAGCACATCCGCCAACAAATGGCTGCCTGTGTAGTTCGGCCGCATGCCCGAGCCGGACAGAACGATAAACGCCGCATCGGGCGCGCGCTCCAGCATATCGGCGAGCGCGGCATCCTGCAGGGCGAACAAGCGCGTGAAGAAATCGCCGAACTCTTCTTTCATCGCGGGATCGTGATCGGGATGACCAGGATCGAGCAACTGATAGAGCACGTGCATGGCCCAATGCGTCTCGGGAAAGACGCTGATACACAGGTCCCATGCCTCTTTCTCCAGCAGGTAGCTCATGAGCGCGCGCTTCTTCTCCATGCCTTCCAGCAGGGCCGTGGTCACGGCGCGATAGCGCTCGCGCGAATCGGGTTTGATGAAGATGCGCGGGTCTCCGTGCACGATGGGATGATGTCCAAAGCGATCCGTCAGTTCACGCATCAACGCGGGTGGCCACGTCGACGGCGGCCAGCCAGGATACTCTCCTCCCCACCCCGTGACGTGAACGCCGCTAAATCCCGAGGCGGGCCGGGTCTGCGGCACGTCGACCACGGCAACCCGTTTACCCGCGGCTGAGGCATGATTCCAGAACGGCTCGCCACGCACGTCATCCGCGTACTTCTTGACGATATGGTAGGTGCCGTTCTCGAACTGCATATGTGTGAAGTACTGACCGTGCTTGTGCGGGAGCAAGCCTGTCGTGAAAGATGGCCAGATCGCTCCGCTGGAATAGTCGCTCACGGAACGCAGTGTTCCGGACACCCCTTGTGCCCGCAGCCGCGCCAGCGCGGGCATGACGCCCGCGGCGCACAACGACTCGATCTGATCCGGCCGCGCCGTGTCGATACCCAGGATGACCACGCGCCGGACGGAACCCTCAGAAGCAGACATCGAAAACCTCACCACTGCACCTGCTACAAAGAAACTGCGACGAACCCGGCATCATAGCAGACCCACCGGGCACGCTGTGAATCGCAGGTCCCGGTATTAACTTCCGAGGGGCCATCTTGTAGGGCGGGATTTGTTCCCGCCTTCTTTTGCAAGTGGCAATTGCCTCTCGCACCCCGATAGAAAGCGGAAACAAATCCCGCCCTACTCGAAAAACGCGGGAGTGCCAGACGGATCGGCCCGTCCGTTTGGGCTAGCGATTGCAATTGATCTCTTCCCCGCATCGTACTATTGTCAAGCGGGCTAATCAGCGCGCGTGCGGGGGCATTCGCGCGCCGTGGTCACGCTTGCGGGGAGGAGAACATGGCTCGACAGCGCATTCATCCGAGTTGGCGCATTTCAACACTCATTCTGGTCAGCGTCAGCCTGTCGATTGGCTGGGGTATCCGGGGCAATTTCGGACACGAGTATGGCGCAATGCTGCCGGGGGTGCTTGCCAGCATCGCCGTGTGCCTCATGTCCGGGCGCGAGGATTGGCGGCGGCGCGTTGCGTATTTTGCGTTCTTTGGCGCGCTGGGCTGGGCCTTCGGCGGGTCCTTCTCGTACATGAAAGTCGTATCCTACACCCACTCTGGACATTTGCCTTCTCAACTGTACGGATTCTTTGGGCTCTTCGCCGGCAGCTTTCTGTGGTCTGCGCTGGGCGGCGCAGGCACGGCCTACGCCGCAGTCGAAAGCCGTGACCGGCTTACGCAGATTTTCAGACCCTTGTGCTGGGTGCTCGTCGTGTGGGTGGCGTATTACTTCTTCTGGGAAGCGGTCATGAACCGGCCGGAGGTGACCCAGTACACCGGCGGCGCCGTCGTCGGACCCGAACGCGGCCAAGAGCGCGAGATGCGCCAGAACGATCCCTTCTACTGGCTTGACGCGGACGTGGTGCCCGCGTTCCTTGCCTTGGTTGCGTTGTGCGCGTTCGACCTCTGGGAACGCCGCTCCTGGAATGCCATCCTCCTTCCGTTGTTTGCCGCCGCGGGCGGCGCGGTTGGGTGGGGTGTGCAGTGGCTGCTTATGATCAGCGGCGCTTTGCCGCGCATCCTCCCCTGGTTCGTGCGTGTACAGGGCGACTTGAGCATCATGAACCCGGACACCGGCCAACCCTTCGATCCTGCCAACATGGTGACGAACTGGCCAACCATCTTCTCGCGGTACTCGCCGTACGTCGGCGTCTTGTTCGGTGGCATTCTCGCCATCGCCATCTACTATGCGATCTTTGGCAAGTGGCGCTCCGGCGCGTCGCTGCTCGTGCACATGGCGGTGGGCTGGTTTATTGCGTTTCTCGTGCTTCCCGTTCTGCTGGGTATCCGCATGACCCCACCGCGCGGCGACAACTGGGCCGGCGGCCTGGGGATGCTGCTTGGGATCCTGGTGTACATGTTCCGCAACAAGCTGGTGCCGGTGGCGGTAGCTTCGATCCTGTGCGGCACGATTGGCGGACTTGGAATCGCGTTTACACAATGCCTGAAACTGCTGCTCATTGCTCCGGGTAATCCGGAAAGGCTGGCCGATCTGCCGCCCGAAGTGCGCGACCCAATTATTGCGCAATGGGCGCACTGGCAGAGCGCGAACTGGCACAGCATCGTGATCGAACAAGGCGTGGGGCTCATATACGGGCTGGGTCTCGCGGTCGCCATGGCGATCCTCGCCAAGCGTATGGGCCACACCAACGAGCAGCCTCCCGAACGCCGCTGGACCGAGGCCTTTGCGGCAGGTTTTGTCCTCATCGCGGTGGTCTACGTGAACATGGTGAAGTGCGTGAACGAATGGACAACTGTGCGCCAGGTGGGCGAAGGGACTTTCCGTTCCGTGCCCGAAGTCATGAAGATGCCGCTTTTTGAGAGTATCCAGTTTTCCGCGTACACGTGGTTCTGCATCGTCTACTACTCCCTGGCGCTGTGCATCGTTGTGTTGTTGTCTATTCATATGCGGCGACGCCTGCCCTTCATGCCAATAACGGGACTTGGCAAAGGCCAACTCCTGTACCTGGTGTTCGTATGGATAGCCGTCACCTTCAATTTCATGAAGGCGCTCGTGGCGTTTCACGAGTCGCGCATCGCCACGGAAGGAGTGTTGTTCATGAATGCGGTGATCGCCACATTCCTGCTTGTGGCCTTCGCACGTGAGGAAGACCGGGACGTGATACCTGTCACGCCCATCGAGAACTACCGCCCCCTGTTCATCAAGAGCCTTGTGGCGATGTGCGTTGCGGCGGTGTTTTCGACCCTTGCGTTTACGGGCGTCGTTCGCTCTGTCTACGGCAATCACCACCCCGGTGGATATGAACCGCGCTTTGGATCAGACGCTGGATGGCGCCTACATCCTATCCTTCGGGATGTCAAACACCGATAGGAAAAAGGGGACTGTCCCAAGCGGGGCGAGTCTTAGGAAAACAGGGACTGTCCCAAGCGCAGCGAGTCTTAGGAAAACAGGGACTGTCCCAAGCGCAGCGAGTCTTCGAGCGGAGACGGGACTGTCCCTGTTTTCCCCCGTCCCTGTTTTCTGTCCGTCTTCAAACTGCCGCGAAAGGTGTTCGGATGATTCCTGCGTTGCCCGATGACAATCTCAGGATAAGAGAGAGATCCTATCCATCGTTGGTACCGATTCACCCCAGTGGCTCCAGACCGCCGCTGTTCCTGATGGCTGGGGGCGGCGGGATCGTCTACACCTTCTACAAGCTCCAGAATCTGCTTCCGCCCGATCAGCCCGTCTATGCGCTGCAGGATCCCGCATTGCAGGCGGCGATCAAACCCTTTGAAACCGTGGAGGGACTCGCCGAGTACCAAATCAGGGTAATCAAGTCCGTCCAGCCCGAAGGCCCCTTCCTGCTCGGCGGGTGGTCCTTTGGCGGCACCGTGGCCTACGAGATGGCGCAGCAGTTGACGCGGGAGGGTCACGAGGTCCCTGTCGTGTTTCTCATGGACACCCACGCCAAAGAGGTTGCCCAGGGCGGCACCGCGCAGTCCCCCTGGCGCAATCCGCTCACGGCCTTGGCCAATCTCGCGGTTGGGGCCGGGATGACCAGGCACACGTGGCCCTACGTTGTTGATGGACTCTACCTCCTGTCGCTCGACTCCCACGGGGCGGACGGCGGTGTTTCCAGGAGATCAACGTTCCGAGAAGGCGCCAGCCGGGCCTGTGCAGACTGGACTCGGCGAAATCTGCTCGGGCACGCGGATGTGGCCCAGTATGTGTCAAAAGACCCGCAGTTGCTGACGGCCCCAAAGGGGACGCTATTCCGGACGCTGAAAGTGCTCGCCGCAAACGCACGCTCTCTCCGGCGCTATGTGCCTGAGCCGTATCCGGGACGGCTGGTTCTGTTGCGCGCGACCGATCAGCCGCTGAAGCGCAGGTTCTCTGATGACCCCGCTTTGGGCTGGGCAAATTTGGAGGGAAACCACGTGGAGGTGCTTCCGGTTGGCGGGAACCACGTGACGTTGTTCAGCCGGCCGTATGTCAATGAGGTGGCTAACCATATAAGCAAGTGGTTGATGAAGGAGCAGGTATGAAACGCGGTTTTGTGCGGGGAATTGTCTTTTCGGTTATTGGCATCGCTTGCATGGCCTCCACGGGGGTCTGTTATGCAGGCATTGAAACCTTGGTCGTCCCCTATACGGCCATTGAAGACGTGGTCTATGGCCAGAAAGAGGGCATGGGGTTGACGCTCGATGTGCTGCAGCCCGAGGAGAAGCGCAACGGCCAGGGAATCGTTCTCATCTCGAGCGGCAGTTGGAAGTCGAGCAAATCGAACGTGCCGGAGGAGGTGGCCGAATTTCGCCGCGACCATTGGGCGATGGGACTGCTGCACAGCGGGTTCACGGTCTTTGTCGTCCGCCACGGGAGCGGCCCGAGGTTCCACGTCCCCGAGATGATTGAGGACATTCGCCGATCGGTTCGATTCGTTCGGATGAAAGCATCGGACTACGGCATCGATCCGGATCGAATCGGGATCACGAGCGGTTCTTCCGGCGGACATTTGTCGCTGATGGTGGGTCTGACCGGCGACGACGGCAACCCTGAATCAAAAGACCCCGTGGCGCGCGTCAGCAGCCGCGTTCAAGCGATCGTTGCGTGGTTTCCTCCAACCGACCTCATCAACTGGGGAAAGGCGGACGGGTTCAAGATGATCGAGGAGGCACGGCCTGGTTTCTTTGAAGCGATCTTCGGAACGGTCACCGACCTGCCGAATCAACTGAAGTCCATCTCGCCCCTCTATCACGTCACGCCCGACGATCCGCCACTGCTTCTCATCCATGGAGACGCGGACCTGACCGTGCCCGTCCAGCAGTCCGAAATCCTGAAGACGAAATATGAGGAGACCGGTTTGCCGGTCAAACTCATCGTCCAGCCCGGCGGCGCTCACACTTACTGGGATGGTATCGAGGTGTACTACACGGACGTCGCCAACTGGTTTGAGACCCTCGGGTCTGCACAGCGCGAATGATGGTGGCCACTCAGAAACGAACCCGGTACGCACGTGACGCCGGGCTAGAGAATGCTCGCCGTCTCTACGCCCCGCCACGCGGTAGAAAAACCTCATGCCTCGCTTTTTACTCATAGGCCTTGACGGCTTGGAGCCGTCCCTGGCGGAACGCTGGATGGACGAAGGGCGATTGCCGACCCTCACGCGTCTTCGTGAGAGCGGGAGCTACATGCCGTGCGCAAGTGTGCAGCCGCCAGTCACTTACCCGGCGTGGTGCACCTGTGTGACCGGAGTAAATCCTGGGCGTCATGGCATTTTCGATTTCACGGAGATGGTGCCTGGCGCCTATGCGATCCGCTTCGTGAACAGCACGGACCGGCGGGTCCCCGCGCTGTGGGACATCTTGTCCGCGGCGGGCAAACGGGTCGGCGTGCTCGGAGTGCCGGGCACCTACCCCCCGAGTCCGGTGAACGGATTTATGGTCTCGGGTTTCGATTCACCCGTGGCGACCAGCATCGACCGTTCTTTCGTGTACCCACAGGACCTCTACGATTCGGTCAAGGAATGGCGCTTTGCCGACTTCCAGGAGAGTGATATCGGCGAAGGCTGGCACGAAAAGGCTCTGTCTCGGCTGCTGGCCAAGATCGCAGTGAAGGAGCGCATCGCCTGCGGCCTGCTCGCGCGGGAGCCCTGGGATTTCTTCATGGCCGTGTTTGGCGAATCCGACACCGTCAGCCACCACTTCTGGCTGTTTCACGATCCCGCATCGCCCAGACACCGCTTAGGCCACGAGACAGCAATCCGCCAAGTATACGAGCGGCTCGACCGCGTGGTGGGCCGTCTCATTGAAGTGGCCGGTGAAGGCGTGACCGTGGGCGTGTGCTCCGATCATGGATTTGGCGGTGCCGGCACGGGGGTGGTGCATCTGAACAATTGGCTCGCGGAGCACGGTTACCTCCGCTTCGCGAAGGCGGGTAACAGTGTTTTGAAGCGTCTCGCGATGGCCGTCACTCCAGCGCGAATGCGGGGTCCCTTGTTTCGTCGTTTTCGCTCGCTTGCAACGCGCGCGGAGAGTCAGTCTCGTTTTGCGGGCATCGACTGGCCACGCACGGCGGCATTCTCTGAAGAACTGAATTACTTCCCCTCGATCCGGGTGAATCTGCGTGGACGCGAACCTAACGGGCTCGTAACACAGGAGGACTATGATGCCTTTTGCCAGGACCTCTGCGCGAAGCTGGAATCGTGGGAGCCCGTGAAGAAGGCGTGGCGGCGTGACGAGCTGTACGACGGCCCCCATGTTGCGAAGGCCCCCGATATTATCGTGGAGCTGGCCCTTGAGGATGGCTACTCGCATTCGTGCCTGCGCAGCCGCGGCGGGGCTTCCTTCCGGCGTATTGAAGCACGTGAACACCTTGGCGGCAAGGAACGCGGCATGAACGGCAATCACCGGCCCGTGGGCGTCCTGTACCTGTCCAAACGCACGGTGAGTGGTTTCGCGAGCCTGCAGGATATCGCCCCGACCGTATTGGCGGAATTGGGCGTGGCCGCTCCACCGATGGACGGCACCAGCCTACTCGATCCGCCGCGGCCCGGAGAATCCATATCCGTTCCGAGCGCTTCCGTAGTATACTCGCCCGCGGAAGAAGCCAAGGTGGAACAGCGCCTGAGAGAACTGGGGTATTTCGAATGATGCGTATCGCCATCGTAAGTGCATGCCCGTTCCCCGTCCCACAAGGTTCCCAGGTGTTTCTCAGAGATACGGCACGCGCCCTCCAGGAACACGGGCATGAAGTGCATTTGGTCGTCTATGGCTACGGTGATGGCGAAGATGAGGGTGGCTTACGCGTGCACCGCGCCACATCGCGGTGGCCGGGAAAGCTATCCACCAGGTCGGGCCCGTCCTGGTCCAAGCCGCTGCACGATCGAGCCCTGGTGGGCACGCTGCGGCGCGTCGTGCACAGCCATGCGATTGACGTGGTCCAGGCGCACAACTACGAAGGTCTGCTCGTGGCGCTCGCCGCGCGCGTGAGGCCAATCGTGTACCAAGCGCACAATGCGATGGCCGATGAATTGCCCCACTATCGCGGATTCAAGGTCATTGGCATGCCGCTGGGCGCGTGGCTCGACCGTTCGTTTCCCCGCCGCGCCGCCGAGGTCATAGCGCCGCACGCAGGCTTGGCCGAGTACCTCATCGCCAGCGGTTGCGTGCCGGGCCGTGTGTCCGTCCTTGCGCCCCCGGCGCTGACGCGATGGTTCGAGCCTTCTTCACCGGATACGGCGTTGCCGCCGGTTGTCTATACCGGGAACTTGGACGCCTATCAGAACATTCTGTTTCTTGAGCACGTCATGGCGCGTGTGCGCGAGGCGGAACCCGGTGCGCGCTTGTTGCTGGCCACACGCGACCCTTTGCCGTTTCCGGGAGCCGAAATCGTGCCTGCAGCGCATTTTGACTCATTGCGCGCATTACTCGCTCAGGATGCCGTAATCGTGTGTCCGCGCGTGTCGTGGTCGGGGTATCCCATCAAGCTGCTGAACGCCATGGCCGCGGGTAAGGCCATTGTCGCGTGCCGCGGGGCCGCGCATCCGCTGGAGCACGAGCGCAGTGGACTCATCGTTGACGACAACGACGAGGTGGCCTTCGCGGACGCTATCGTGCGGCTCCTACGGTCGCCGGAAGAACGGGCACGGCTGGGCGATGCGGCCCGTGAGGCCGTGGACGCGCATCACAGTCCGCGCGCATTCGCAAACACGCTGGAGCGCGTGTTTACACGGGCACTCGTGCACCACGCCGTGCGCCACGGCCGAAGCCCTGTCCGCGGCGAAGCTCCGAGCGCCTGAAGGGCGGGCACGCTCACGCCCGGTTATGCGGAAACATCCTTCACGCATGCCTCAAGGATTGAACTTTGCCACTGCTCACGATGTAGCCAAGGCCAAAGATAATCATGCAGATGGTGTGATGTGCGCCGGGAACCAAGTCTAGAGTTCCTGACATTGTCATGCCGGCATACGAGATCCCATAAACTGCCGCGACAATTGCCATACTTTTCAAGCTGCCCCAGACGAATCCCGGACAAACGAGCGCTTCTCTCATCGTGCTCATTGCGTGAGTCCTCCTCACCGGTCCCCAGAGATTGAAGTGTACGCAGACGTTGCGTTGAATCGCGCGCCATTACCCCCTAGTATGCGGCGGTATGGCTGAGTGTTGCACAGGAAAGCCCCGCGTCGTGTTGATCCACAACTTCTTGTCGCCCTACCGGGTGCCATTGTTTGCGGAACTGGCAAGGCGTTTCGACTTGGACGTGTGGATACTCGGCGACATCCGGTCAGTGCGCGAGTGGCCATCGGAAGCGCCGGACGCGGGGTTCCGTTACCGGGTGCTGCCCCACGTGACCATCCCGCTGGGGAGCCGCTACAACGTGGTGCTCATCAATTACACGTTGCCTTCCGAACTTGCCCGGCATAAGCCCGACGCCATTGTCTTCTGCGCGTGGGACACGCCCGCGGCCTTCTACACGGCGTGGCACGCAAAGAAGTCGCGTACTCCCTTCATCTTGTGGAGCGGGAGTACGGCCGCCGAAGACACCATGCTCCGCCGCCTGACACGGCCCTTGGTCACGGGCCTTGTGAGACGCGCGGACGCCTTTCTCGCCTACGGCTCGCGCGCCCGCGATTACTTGGTCTCGCTGGGCGCCGACCCGGACCGCATGCACCTCGCGTACAACACCGTGGAGACGGAGGCGTTCGCGCGGCTCAGCCGCATTACCTCCGAAACGCGCGAAGCCCTGCGCGCGCGTCTGGGCATCGCGACGAAGCGCGTGCTCCTGTATTGCGGCAATCTCCTGGAGCTGAAAGGCGTGGGAGACCTGCTGATTGCGTTTGCCCGCTTCGCGAAGGAGCACTCCGCTGTGACGTTGCTCCTTGTGGGCAGTGGACGCGACGAACCGCGCTACCGGAGATTTGTGCAGGAAGAAGGGCTCGCACATCGTGTCGTTTTCGCCGGATTCGTGGCACGCGACGATCTGCCGCGATACTACGCGCTGGCCGATTTGTTGATCCTGCCATCCCGTAGCGAAATCTGGGGCTTGGTTATCAACGAGGCCCTTGCCTGCGGCCTGCCGGTCCTCGCCACCGATGTCTGCGGCGCAACCCCCGACCTGGTGCAGGAGGGCATGAATGGGTATGTCGTTCCCGCGCGCCATCCCGATGCCCTGTGCGAGGCACTCCGGCGCCACTTCGACACATGCATGGACTGTGAAGCCATGCGCGATTCCGCACGGCGTTCCATCGAGCCATTTAAGTTGGCCCGCGCCGCCGACGCCTTCGAGGCGGCGGTAACCCAAGCCCGAGAGTGTGTCTAGGGATGGGATACGGACGCCAATACGCTTTTCACACCGCGGTGACTGTGGCGACGACGGTCCTCACCGGGGCCTTGTTCTATGTGCTCCGCATTGCGTTCTACCAGTATCTGACGCCCGAGCAGTACGGTCTCTTCTACGCGGCGTACTCCTTTGCCATGGCCATCCAGCCTGTGCTGAGTTTTGGATTCGACCCAGGCCTTGTGCCCTACATCACTCAGTTCCGCGAAGAGAAGAAGCCCGAGGCTATTCGCGATTTGGCGTTGACGGCCCTGGTGCCCCAGTGTGTGTTTGCGCTCGCGCTCGGACTCGCCGTGGCCATGCTTGCCGGACCTGCCTCGCGCGCCCTATTCAGCGATACGGCAGGGGCTGGCCTGCTGGTTATCCTCGCTGTGCATGCGTTTCTGGCCGTGCTGTTCAAATCCGGGCAGCAAATCCTCCTGGCGGTACAGTCGCTGGTGTGGCGAAACGTCGCGGACCTGGTCCGCGCGGTGGCTTGTCTCGCATTCGGGTATCTCTTCGTGAGCCGAGGCCTTGGAGTCAATGGCGTAGGCTGGGCGTATACCGCCGCCGCAGCCGCCGCTGTGCTGTTGCAGACATTGGCTATTGCGGTTTCCCACCGCTCTATTCTTCGCGGGCGCCCCCAATGGTCGTGGCACCTGACATCCCGGGCCTTTGGCAGTGGAAAATACCTCTCGCTGGCCTTCGGCGGGATCGTCGTGTTCTCTTCGTTGGATACCATGTTCATCACAGTGGTCCGCGGAGACATGCGCGAAGTGGCCGCCTATCAGATCGCGTTACCCACGGCGATGATCATCTACAGCCTCATCACGGCGGCGGGCCTCAGTTTCATGCCCATGGCCCGAACGCTCTGGGTGCGCAACGAACGCGCCCTGCTCGCAGATGGCCTGGGCCGCATTTACGAGGCGGCCTGCGTGCTCATTCTGCCGGCGGGCGTGTTGATGGCCGCCTTTTCCGACGTGCTCATAACCACGCTGTTCGGCTCCGATATCCTCAACGCGCCAGAGGCATTCAATCTTCTTGCCGTGGCGGGCGTATTCTACTTTGTATCCTACCTCAATCTGCACGTGCTCGCCGGCATCGGCCAGGCGAAGGCGGCCGCGTCAATCATCGGCGTGGCACTCGCGGTGGACTTGCTGCTCGACCCGGTCCTGATCTACTTCTTCGGCATTCAGGGCGCTGCGGGCGCCAGCCTCATTGGGTATTGCATCGCGTCCTTGCTGGGAATGTACGCCGTTGCGTGGAAGCTGCCAATCCGCTGGCCGGTGAAGGCGCTGTTCACTTCCGCGGCAGGATCCGCCGTGCTCTGGTGCGCGTGTAGTTGGGTGAAAGACACGGCACTCTTCGGCGAATGGCCGCGGCTCACGGCGCTGGGGACGGCTTTCTCCTTGTTCTTCGCACTCGTTCTGGTGTTGGAGCTGATCGGCGCAGCCAGGATGCGCCATTTAATTGCGATGATGTTGCCCGGACGCCGGGGTAATGGGTCTTGATTTCTTAGTTTAAGCACTTTTTATCGGTTAGCTCACAGAATTGCCTGATTTAGTGCTTGACACACCTAAATGCACAATAGTAATGTGGTTAATGAAATCGCGGGGAAGCGGGCTGTGGCAGTAAGTCTTCTCCGGTGGGGACTTCGTATTTGGAGTATCAGGCATCGATCACCTTTCCGTTCTGAAGTGAGTGTGTGCGGGTCCGTACCCTTACCGTCAAGGGGCTGATGTGCGGCAGAAACGACGATGGAGTGATTGTACACTGCGTAAAGAGGGGGCTGTAGGGAGAACCTTCTGGTGTGCAGCGATCATGTTTTGCGCAGTGGCCGCTGCGGTGGGCCAGCAGGCGGATCCGGACGATATCCAAGGTGTACTTCGCACCTTGCAAGGACCTAACACACTCGATAGTCCGAGGCAATCCACGACTGAAGATGGATACCTGAGCTATGTCGGTGCGCCGTTGGGGAATGTCTTCGCGCCAGGCAAGGCAACCAAGGGCGCGGCCTCCGCGGAGGCCGTCGCCAAGAGTTTCCTGTCGGAACACGGGAAGGCCTTTGGTGTGCTGGACCCGAACGTGGACTTCACGACGTTGAAGACGCGCACGGTAGACGGCCGCACCTACGTCCGGTTGCGCCAAACCTACCAGGGCGTCCCGGTCTTTGGATCCGGTGTCGTCGTGCAGATGGACGCTCAAGGGGGCGTCCAGGCAGTTTTCAGCGACATCATGCGTCAGGCGTCCCGAGTCTACTCGGGCACGCTATCGATGATTCCCGACATCGACCCTGGTGTGGCGAAGGCTTCCGCGATTTCGGCCGTGGAGTTGGAGCATCCCGGACTCACCTATTCCGCGACGGAACCGGATATCGTCGTCTACAAGCCGTCCATCATTGGAGCGCCCGGATTGGCCGCTTTGGCGTGGGACCTGACGGTGTCCAGCGCATATGAGAGCCTCGCCGAAGAGCCCGTGAAAGAACGGGTCCTCGTGGACGCCCATAGCGGCGGCGTTTTGCTCCGGTACTCGCTCATCCACCAGGCAAAGAACCGCCAGATCTATGATGCTGGCAATGTGGCGAACACGGACCCTGGAACCCTGGAGCGTGCCGAGGGCGATCCCGAGAGCGGGATTGCCGATGTGGATGCGGCGTATGACTATTACGGCGACACCTACGATTTCTACTTCAATGAGCACGGGCGCGACAGCATCAACAATGCCGGTATGACGATGAGCGCGACGGTGCGCTACTGCCCGCATGTGTTGCTTTGCCCATACGAGAATGCCTTCTGGAACGGGTCACGCATGTACTTTGGCGACGGCTACGTCGTGGATGACGTAGTGTCCCATGAGTTGACCCACGGCGTAACTCAGTATGAGTCCGACCTTATCTACGCGTACGAACCGGGCGCCATCAACGAGTCCTTCTCGGACATATGGGGCGAATTCGTCGACCTTACCAATGGAAAAGGCGATGACAGCGAAGCCGTCCGCTGGCTGATGGGTGAAGAGATTCCCAGCATCGGCGCGATTCGCGACATGCAGGACCCGCCCAGCATGGGCAATTGGCTGGATTTCTCCTTCTACAGCATGCCGGACAGGTATCTTGGCCCGGGCTGGTACTACGGCAATGATGACAACGGAGGCGTACATCACAACTCGGGTGTCGGGAACAAGCTCTGCTATCTGCTGACCGATGGCGACAAGTTCAACAATTTCACAATTCTTCCGTTGGGGATTCCGCTGGTCGCGGATTTGTTCTACGAGTGCCAGACGAACCTCCTGACTTCGGGAAGTGCGTACTCGGATCTGGCCAATGCGTTGGTCCAGGCCGCGCAGAATCTGGGACTGTCCCCTGTCGAGCAGAACAATATTTACAATGCGCTATTTGCCACGGAGATTCTCCAGGGCGAAGGACCCTTCCTGCGCCATTTTCGGGCCAGCGGTGCGGCGGGATCCAATGAGATTGCATTGACGTGGCAGAATCCCGAAGGAGTGACGCCCTTCACCGGTGTCGACATCCGCCGCCGCTTGGACCAATTCCCCGATCCCAACGACTCGACGGACGGAACCCTGGTCGTCAGCTTGACAGGCGGTGAAGAGAGCTATGTGGATGGAACCTTCAGCGCGGGAACCGAAGTGTACTACACCATATACCCGCGCCCGGGTTCGTTCGGGGCCAACCTTCCTCTGTCCGCGCGCGCCGTTACCGGACAGCAGCCGGACTACTTGAGCGAGGCCTTCAGCTCGGGTACGGACATGGCGCAGCATCAGGTCACGTATATCCCTGTCGTCAACTATGAAAAAGCTCTTGATTCGGGGCTGTCCGGCTCATATGTGAACTACCTCAATTACGAGGGAACTGTCAGTGACGATTCCGGCGCCAAGGTTGCGCCGCCCTTTGATGGAACGCTACCCGTCGCTAAGGAGGACATCATACAGCTCCCCCTCTCGGACGACGGTGAGATTGCCCTTTACCCCGTTGTTTCGTGTCCGTTCTTTGGGGAGTTCTACAGTAAGCTCTATCTGTCAGCGAACGGCTTCTTGTCGCCTGTGGCGTCCGGAATCTACGACGGTCCCATGGACAGCACGCCGACCCTGGCGAATCACTTCAACAAGCCGCGCATTTCGTTCCTGTTCAGCGATTTGAATCCCAATGCCGGCGGAGAAGTCTGGCTGCGTACGCTTGAAGACCGCCTGGTTATCACGTTTGAAAACGTGCCGGCGTTCGACGATTCCTTCGTGCCTGGCCAGCAGCAAAACAACACAGTCCAGTGCGAACTCTTCCACAGTGGAACAATCCGTGTGACCTATCTCGGGCTGACCGCGAAACGCGCCGTCCTCGGGCTTTCCGATGGACGCGGTGTGCCGCTGGACCCGGCGGATGTTATCGGGGGATCGGGCACGCCCGCAGTGCTTTCAACGGACCTAACCGCGTTGAGTTCGCCCCCCGCGCTGGAATTGCTTCCGATTCCCATGCAATTCGCGACGATTGGGAGCACCCTCGCTTTCTCGGCGAGCGCGGTGTCTTCCGTCGGTACTCCGGCGTATTCGCTGATTGACGAGCCAGTGGGGGCCTCTATCAATGCCAGTACCGGCGCTTTTACCTGGGACACGACCGGCTTCGCTGAAGACATCTACAGTTTCCAGGTGTGTGCAACCGCCGGCGGGTTGGAGGCGTGCCAATACGTGAACGTGTTCCTTTCGCACTCCACATCGTTGCCGACCGCCAGCGACCTGAGCATCACGCCCGAAGAGCCACGAGACGGCGACTCGCTCGTGGCCAGCTACGTGTATGCACATCCGTCCCTGCCGGAGGGCCAGTCAGTCATCCTGTGGTTCAAAGACAACACCCTGATTCCCGCCTACACGAATGTGACTACGGTACCACCCGGTGCGACAGAGCCAGGCCAAAGCTGGTACTTTGCGGTGTTGCCGACGACCGTCGAGGCTGGTGTGGACTATTACGGCTGGCCGATTTACCTGCGAGGGGCCTACGTCAAATCGCAAGCGGTAACCATTCTGGATGACCTTAAGACTGACACAAACAAGGACGGTCTGACGAACAGCGCAGACCTGCAAATCGTCGTGGGAACGCTGCTCGGCATACAGACCGAGCCTAAGGACACCGACGTGAACAGCGACGGCAGTACCGACGTTTCCGACGTGCAGGTCGTCGTAAACACGATACTGGGCGGTAGCGAATAGTAGCCAGCGCGGCCCTTCCGGGCCGCCTCAGTCCGAGCCAGCCAACGGGGGCGCGAAGAGCAAAGACTCTTCGCGCCCCCGTTCTGTGCTTTCCAAGCCCTACCTGAGCGGTAATTAATTATTGACAAAATAGAGAAATCGTGCTAACTTCTGCACGACGCTCTCATAAACACAAGATATGCCGGTGAACGATGGCAAACACAACACCTGTAGTGTCAAATCAAGCCGGACAGGCCTCTCTCCTCGGGGCTTCCCTGGGGGGATACGTCGTCCGCGCCCTGATTGGCAGGGGTGCCGTGGGAACCGTCTACCTCGCTCGCGACACAGCCCTCAACCGGCCCGTAGCGCTCAAGGTTCTGCTGGGCAGCCTTGCCCGTAACCCCAGTATGGTGCGCAGTTTCCACCGCGAAGCCCAGGCGGCCGCTCCGCTGCGCCATCCGTGCATTGTCCGCGTGTACTCCGCCGGCATCGAAAGCGGAACACCCTACATAGCCATGGAATATGTCCCCGGCGAGCCCTTGGACCGTTTCCTGCGCCGCAAGGGGCAGGTAACGTGGCAGACCGCCCTGTATGTCGGGGCCCAGGTTGCCCAAGCCTTGGACTGTGCCCATTCCAACGGCGTGATCCACCGGGACGTGAAACCAGCGAACATTTTGCTCGACACCCAAGGCCGCGTGAGGCTGGCGGATTTTGGCATTGCGCGCGCGGCGGCCCGCGGCGCGGGCAGCGCGCCGGGCGGAAACGGCGTCATCGGGACACCCGCCTACATGGCCCCTGAGCAGTGCGAGGGCCGCAACATAACTGTGGCGACGGACCTCTACGCGTTGGGCGTTGTTCTTTTTCAGATGATGGCGGGCCAGGTGCCATTCAGGGCCGAAAGCCCTCAGGCGGTGGTCAAGCAAATCCTCACGGATGAAGCGCCGCGCTTGAACAAGGTGATGCCCGGCATACCCGATGACGTGGCGAGACTGGTAGCACACCTGCTGGAGAAAGAACCGGAGGCGCGTCCCCGCAGCGCCTACGAGGTGCTGCGAACGATAGGCCGTCTGCACAAGGAAGACGGAGGCCGCTCGGCCATCCCGGAAGCGCTTGCGGCGTTCGTTCGCGAACAAGCCATGGAATCCAGCCTTCGGCTCGTCACTCCGCCGCCGTCCCATGCTGGCAAGACGAACCCTCGTACTCCGCGGCTGACCAGGAAACATGTCCGCGCGTGGGCCGCCGCGTTGCTGCTGCTTGCAGTCTCCCTGCTTGTGTTTTCCTTGGGCCGATCCGCGGAGATTCGTTTGCCGGAGGCGCCCCGCGTCGAGGAAGCCCGCTTCATTGAGACAGGCGGGGGCACGGTTCTCGCGCACATCCCCGCGCGCGGCTTCGAGGTGGCGGATATCCGCTGGGCGGGGCCGATGCTCGTGGTGGACGCGCGCGGGCGCAACGGTTCACTTGTCGATGGCGCCCAAGGCTGCCTGACCATAGACCCCAACTCGAGAACATGCGCCAGTCCTGTTGCTCCCCGGCTGTGGCACTCGAACGTTGCCGGGGCGCTGGACGCTGCCCCGCTCGAGGTGACCTGCCGGTTTCCATCACCGGAGCGCAAGGGACCGCTGTCCAACGCCATCGTACTCGCCACGCGAAACGGGCGAAGCTCCGTTCTTGCGGCGCAGCGTGCGGTAGACGCGCTCCCCTGGTCTGACGCCGTTGTGGAGGTGCCTCTGCGGTTGCCGCCGGTATCCCCGGAATGGGCGGCGGACGTGCCGCGCGTTGCAGTGCATCCCGATGGTTTGCTCTTGTGCGTATGTATCGAGAATCCGGACGGCACGAGCAGCCTCATGGAATACGGCCTGCAGGAGGGTCATCCCAGAGGCGGCCGCGAACTCGCGCCAGAGGGTATCCGGGTGCACCCACGAAGTCTCCAATATGACCCTGCCGGAGAGCGCATTGCGTACCAGCGCGTGAACGACAGCGGCGCGCGCGAATTGTGGATCACTGGCAGGGAGCCTGACGGCGCGCCGGGGGTTCTGCTGGCCTCCGGAGCGCTTGCGGAAAGCTACGCGTTCAGCCCGGACGGTACACGGGTGGCCATCCCGGTGCGAGGCGACGGGGAAACGGGGCCCGGACTGCGTATCATCGATGCGAGGACAGGTGAACTGCTGGCGCAGCCCTGTCATGGAATCGTGGGACCCGAAAGCTGGCACCCCGCGAGCGATCTGCTCATCGCCACGGAAGAGGGCCCCGGCGGCACGGCGCGCCTCTGGGCGGTTCACGCCGCCGCGCCTTTCTCCGTCACACAACTGATGGGAGTGGAAGACACAGTGCGGGGGCCGGTCTCCATTTCTCCGGATGGCCAGTGGCTGGCAGTCGTGTCAAAACGCGAAGGCGGGCCCGCCATCACGTTCCTTCCTTTCGCTTCCGCAGTCACGGCCGTCGCGTCATCCGCGGGCGGCGAACAGGAAGAGGGTTCTCATCATGCGTAGCCACGGTGGCGCTCTTCCGGCGCGGCACATCCTCGGGAACTACGAACTCTTCGAAGAGATTGGCCGCGGGGGAATGGGTGTCGTCTACCGGGCGCTTGACCTGTCTCTCGACCGCATCGTCGCGGTAAAGATCCTCCATGATGATCTGCGCGCTCAACCCCAAATCGTCTCGCGTTTCAACCGGGAAGCCAAGGCCGCCGCGTGCCTGGACCATCCCAACATCGTCCAGATCTACGCCGTTGGCAACGTTGAGGGAACCCCCTTCATCGCCATGGAGTATGTGGACGCCGCGCCCCTCAGCGCGCTGATGCAACGCGAGTCGAACCTGCATTGGGCGCAGGCCCTCGATATCGCGGGGCAGGTGTCCGCCGCACTGGCGTGCGCGCACGATGCACACGTCATCCACCGCGACATCAAGCCGCCCAACATCCTCATCACGGACCGGGGCAAGGCCTACGTAACGGACTTCGGCATTGCGAAAATACTGACTGCGGACGACCATCTGACGCTCGACGGTTCACGGTTGGGCACGCCTCATTACATGTCGCCCGAACGCTGCAAGAATGGAAATCTCACGGGCGCAAGCGATCTGTACAGCCTGGGGGTGCTGCTCTTCCAGATGCTCTCCGGCCGTTTGCCTTACGAGGCCGCGTAGAGTGTGGAGCTGATTCGCAAAATCGTCTCCGAACCACCGTTCCGTTTGCGCTTGTTCTGCCCGGACCTTCCCGAGGAAGTGGAACGCCTTATCGCCTGGACGATCGAGAAGCAGCCCAGGCACCGTCCGGCGGATGGGCGCATCCTCTTCGAGGCCATCCAGCGCGTGCGGCACGGCGGTACCGTGGATACGAGCGCTGGCCCCATGCTTTCGGTGCTTTCGGACTACCGGCAGGCGGTCCAACGAAGTCTGGCTCCACCCCAGCGTCTGGCCAGCGGCCTGACGCCCATTACCGAGACGTTACCCCCGTCGTGGAGAAAAAAGTGCCGGCAGGCGTTCTTCGCGGCACTTTGCACGGTGCCGATTCTGCTCGCCGGACTCTACTATGGGATACGTGGAGAGGGCGCTCCGGACCCCGCGTCATTGACTGCGCAAAACGACCCCGCCCTTTGGTTTGTGGAAGATCAGGTGGCGGGTTTTCAGGAAGAAGCGCCCGGCATCACACTGGCGCGTATCAACCTGCCAGGATATGAAATCTCCCGTGCGGGGTGGACGGGCGCGCGTGGAACCCTGGTAGCGCAATTGGACAACACAAGTCACGCCCATCACGAAGGCTGGCGAACGGTCTGTGCGGTCATGCCCGAAACGCGGCAATCCAGCATCGTCGTTCCTCCGGGATTATGCACACCCAACGCAAAGGGCACTCCCCAAATCGCCGCGCTGGCCTTCTCTCACGACACTTCCCCGGACACCGCCCTCACCGGGCGATGGCTGGCAGAGGTAGAGTCCACGCAGCCGGACGGAGCCGCTCCCGTATGGGCCTTGGCGCTGTTTCCCACGGATGGGACCAGCACTGCGGCCCCCCTGCTTTCCTTGCCGTCCGGCGCGCGCGCGTCCACGGCGGCGATGCATCCCGATGGGACGCGTGTTGCAGCGGCTTTGATGGGCAAAGGTGCAGTGGGCCGCGTGGTGGAGTGGACGCTGCCGGACACTGCCGCCCCGGTGAATGAACGCGTTTTGGAATCCACCGGAGCCCCAGTCCATTCCTTGTGCTACTCGCCCAAGGGGGAGCGCCTCGCAATTCTCCGCGAGGATTCGCGGGGAAACCGGATGCTCTCGATTGTTCCCGGTTCGGGCACGGTAGACGTGCATCCTCCCGTGCTCCATGGCGCACTCGCGCTCGGCTCGCGCCCATTCAGTGCGGATGGACGTCTGCTGGCCGTCTCAGAGGCACGTGAGGAAGGCCCCGCGCGGATACTCCTTCTGAGCGCGGAGGATGGGCAGATTCAAGCGGAACTGGGAGAGGGGGAATGCGCTTCGTGGCATCCCACGCGCAATGCGCTACTCGTCGTAGCACCCGACCGCAAGAGCGTCTCCCAACTGTGGGAGCTAGAAACGACGCCTCCATATCGCCGGATTCAGGTCACGCACTTGGAGCATGGCGTGCGGCCCCCCTGCGACGTTTCGCAGGATGGACGATGGGGCATCGCACTTTCAGACGCGGCAGGAGCGCCCGCCCTGGTCTTTGTTCAATTGCAGACCGCATCGTTTCGGCTTCAGTAGAATTGCAGACTGCAACCTTCCCGCAACCTGTCTGCTGCGAAACACCCTCTCTTTGTCGGTCCCGAGTTCCACATGCATCCACAATGTGCAATCCCAAGGACGGCAGTTTAACCTGGTCCGCATAGCTCACCGCCCCCCCCGCGTAGCGGGCGGTGAGATATGCTCTCGCAACGGCCCGCAGGCTCACTCGAGAGGACAAACCAAGTATTAGAAATTCCTCAGTATAAATTTGTTACAAATGGAACGTTACCTGTGTAACGCTATGAAACAATGAACGCTCCAAAGGCCGGATGCCCCCTTCCAGGAGGAATGGGACCGCCCTTTCCATGTGGAGGCGAACAACACCTTGTCTGTGAAGCACAGCCGCCCTCTCTCGCGTCATTCCTCCCCCACAGGTGCCGGGAAGGCCGTCCTGGACCCCAGGTTTTCGAGGTATCCGAGTTTCGCCGCGTCCAGAATCTGGACAAATATCCGTCCCGATTCCGGAGCGCGTACACACAGGTAGCCTATTGCGAATAACCGTATGTGGTGCACCCCCTTCATACGCAAGCTCTTTCACAGAGTGTAGCGTCGAGATGGAACTTGGAACGGGTTTTGCTTATTAATAGACGTGTCGGCACTTTGGATTGGGCCGCCATGCGTTGCCATGGAGGGGGCCTCGATGTATAGGGCTCATGAATCCATGCACGCCGCTGCTGCCAACGCCCATTGGCACAGTGGTGGATACGCGAGGCGGCGCATCACACGGGGTGTGTGATGGCAGCCCAAAGCCGGCCAGCAACTTGAATCGGGAGGG
>JADLCA010000367.1 GCA_020847495.1 Candidatus Hydrogenedentota bacterium
CAAGACACAGGCGAGGGCGCCTGTGCCACACGCGCTTGCCATGCCTGTAGGGATACGTCCTTTCTTGCTGTCCTTGTTTGCGCGAGGACTTCGAGAGTTTCCGAAGAACGAGGAGCGGTAGACAGACGTGTGGGACAGGCGCCCTCGCCTGTCTCTTTGGTATGTGCGAATCAGACGGACCCGACGAATTGGTCCGATCAGTCCCCCATGCGGTACATGCGCGACGGGGATCCACCTGATCGCCCTAAATGCGGCCGCCCCTGGGAGGATTCTTCACATCGCGACCACTCGCCTGCGGGATGTCAGGCGGTGAAATGCTCCCAGGCCCTGGCTTCGAGCGTTTCGCGGACCTTGGCCACCTCTGCTTCGGAGAGGTTCGTCATGAGGCTGTTCCAGAACTCGTTCCACTCGAAACGCAGAACGGTGCACTCTTCGCGCGCGGTCAGGGTGGCGGTCCGCATCGCTTTTGGATTGAATTGCATGACTTCGCCCAGCAGCTCGGGCGGGCGACACTTTGAGAAGGGAGAATCCGCCTTCTGAACACCGACCACGCCCCCCAGCAAGATGAACCCTCGGTTCTTGCCGTGACTGCCTTCGCGCGTCATGAGATGGCCTTCGGCAACCCGGCGAATCGCCCCGATGTCCATGAAAACGTCGGTAAGTTTCTCCCCCAGGTCGTGGGGAAGCGATGCGATGAACGGCACTTTCGAGACAAGATCCCGGACTTCTTCGTTGGTCATCATACCGTGACTTCCCCTTCTCAGCGCAGCGGCGCCTTTGCAGTGCAATCGCCTGAGAACACCCAACCTTGTCGCTTTTCATGATCATATCACCAAAACCTGGAGATGTACATAGGTGCAAGACAATGGTTTAGCAATCTCCAGGCCTAGATGCCGTACCCCCCGGTGACCTCAAGCGTGTGTCCGGTAATGTAGGAGGCGTAGGGGGACGCAAGCAGCACAATGCCTCCGGCCGCCTCCTCCGGGGCAGCGGTCCGGCCGAGCGGGATCAACATCGTGAGTGCGTCTCGGGCCTGCTGGGGGATCCCCAAAGCAACGGTTTCGCCGTGAACCTTGATCGACTCTCCTTCCTCCTTCGCTTTGATTAGCCGGGTTTCGATGGCCCCGAACGCTACGGCGTTGCATCGGATGTTGAAGGAACCCCACTCACGGGCGACGGTCTTGGTCATGCCGACGATGCCCATCTTGGCGGCGGCGTAGTTGATTTGCCCCGCGTTGCCGTGAAGGCCGGAGGTGGACGAAATATTGATGATGGAGCGCTGCTCGGGCACCTTGCCGGCGGCCATCTCGGCCTTGGCCACTTCGCGCATGTAGGGGACGGTCGCACGGATCATGCGGAACGGCGCGCCCAGGTGGACATCGACGATGGCATCCCACTGGGCATCGCTCATCTTGTGGATGACCCCGTCCCATGTGTAGCCGGCATTATTCACGAGGATGGTGAGCTTGCCGAAGGCGTCCACGGCGGCTTTCATCAAGCGATCGGGGAAGGCGGGGTCCGTGACGTCCCCCGCCACGGCGATGGCCTCTCCCCCGCTCGCCTTGATCTCCGCGGCCACGGTTTCCGCGAGCGCCGCATCCAGATCGCTGACTACGACACATGCGCCTTCCGCGGCCATGAGGCGAGCTGTCGCCGCGCCGATACCGCGTCCTGCGCCCGTCACAACGGCTACATGATTCCTGAGCAGGTCTGCCATGGATCCTCCTTTACATGAAAGGGGCGGAGCTGTGATGTACAGCCCCGCCCCCCTTTGTTGATATGCGTTGTTCTATTGGGTGTCGACCGTCAACTCGTGGATCGACCACCACAGACCGTCGCTGCCGGTCTGCACGATCTTCAGGAAATGCGCCTTTACCGGCTGGAAGCTGATCTCCGTCAACGCCGTGGTGCCCGCACCCTTGGCCACCGGTTCGCCCCAGTTCTGGCCATCCGCGGACACGTAGACTTCGTAGCCACGTGGATAATCGCCCGTCGAAGAAGCCGCATCCAGGGTGACCTTGCTGACGGTCGCCTCCCAACCGAAGTCGAGTTGGTACCATTGCCCATTCTGCTGCGATGCGTTGGTAGACCAGCGCGTGTTCACGTCGCCGTCGAGGGCATTACGTGCGTCGCGATCATTGTTGGATGCTCTTGCCTTGAACGCGGCCCGCTGCAGCTTGGCCATCGTGGCGGCCGCATCGGCCTGAAGTTCGGGATCGCTGAGGCAACGCGTCACGAGAGGAACCAAGGCGCCGTTCTGCTGATTGCCGAGACTCGCGAGGATGAGACGCTTGGCGTCCACGGTCTTCGCGGCTGCAAACGCGGCTTCGTACATGCTGGCCAATTGCTCGGGCGCGCCGTCCTTCGCGGCCTCCGCCATGCGCAGGAAACCACGCAAAGCGGTCTCCGCAATAGCCGCGTCCGCACCGCTGCCCACGATAGCCACGAGGTCTTGCGCGGGCTCGTTGTTCGGCCAGTCGGCGAGCGCGTGGACCGCGGCAGCCTGGACTTCCGCGTTGCGGGAGCCCGCGGCGTCGCGAAGCGCGGCCAGCGCCGTGGGATCCACGACTTTGCCCAGTACACGGACCACCGTCGCCTGGGCGCGCACATCATCCTTGGCGGCCGCCATCGCATTCAAAAGCACTGCCGCGCAGGCGGCCGGGTCGCCCCCGCGAGACATGGATGCGACTGCCGCACGCTCGGCCTCGGCGCGCGGTGCGTCGGCGGCCTCCTTTACGGCGAGGTCGACCAGTGACTGCAACTGATCCGCGCCTGCCACCATGCCCAGGGCCTCGAAGGCACGCACGCGGACGCCTTCATTGGCATCGCGCGCGGCGTCCACCAGGGTTGGGATACACTCTGTTGCGTGTCGATTGCCGAGCGCTTGGGTCAACTCAGCCCGCACTCCATCGTCACCCGCGGCAAGCGCTGTAACGATAGCTCCATTGACATCGGCGCCGCGCAGCAGCACGAGACTATTGCGTGCAGCCGCCTGTTCGTCGCCCGTGGCGGTGGCGGCCTGCACGGCGAGCGGTTCGACGCTTGACGCGTTACCAAGAACGGCCAGCACTTCCGCCGCGGCAGTACGCACCGCCGCGTCTTCGCTTTTGAGAGCCTCTGTGGCCACAGGAAGCGCCGTGGCGTCTTCGCGCGCCTTCAGGGTCTGCAAAAGCAGAGGCTGAAGGGCAACGGGGGTACCAGGCACGGCGTCGGCGATGGCCTGTGTGGCACCGGTACCAGGGATCTGCTGCAAGGCCTGAGCGGCACTCGCGCGCAAGCGTGCGTCGTCACCCTGCAAGGCGCTCAGAAGTGCCGGCACCGCTCCCTCCCCCTGCGAGAGGGCCAACCCTTGCAAGGCGGCCAGACGCGTGACAGGATCAACATCCGCACCTGACATCTGGGTGTAGACCAGTGCGGCGGCTTCGGCGTTACCGGCGGCGAGGACCTGATCGGCGGACGCCACCATGGCCTCGTTAAGTGCGCGGATGTGCTCCGGTGCTACGTAGTTCTTGACCTGCGTGAGCGCGTCAATGGCGCCCTGACCGCCGATCTTCCCGAGCGCGCGCAGCGCCGCGAGGGCAATTGCGGGATCTTCGCTTGCCGCGAGCCGTGAAATGTCCGGAACTGAGGTTGGATTGCGGCGTTCACCGATCGTATTGATGATGCCCACTTTGATCGCGCCGTCGGACTTCTCCAATGCGGCGCGTAACAGGATGTCGGGCCTGCCGGGCTGCATGCGTTCCAGGGCGTAGCGTGCGTTGTCAGAATTCTCCGGATCGAGAATCAACTGCTCGAGCACAGGAAGAGAATCCCTGCTGCCCATGAGGAAAAGCTGCTTGGCGGCGAACTGTTTGCCCGCATTTGTGGCTTCCGACTTCAACAGGTCGTCCAAGCGGCGTTCCAAAGCTCTCCGCTTGTTCTGGTCCCCAAAGGACTTGACGACCATATCCGTAACCAGCGCGAGGCCGGAGGCATCCTTGCCCGGCTCATAGGTTGCGATTTCGGCGAAAACATCGTCGAGAATCTGCTGATCGAGGGCCTCAGCGTTGTTCTGAAGATACTCAGGCGGCAACTTGGCGCTGGGCGTCGTGTCGGCGGCGAGGTCGCCAAGCGCGAACTGGATGCCGTCCAGGTAGTGCTGAAGAACCTTCGGGTTCCAGTAGGTCATTTCGTTGTGGCCCAGCGAGCAATAAAAGACCCGGCCCTGGCCATAGCTGCTCACCCACGCCACGGCGAAGTCACCATCGGTTCGCTTGATCCCCTGCTTCGTCATGTCCGTCTTTTCCGTATCGAGACTGAACAGGACCCGCAGGGCCGCGCGGGTGTACGGCTCTTCCTTGAACTGGTAGATCTCATCGGTAATGCTGAATCCTTGCCCGCGAAAGACGCGATTGACCGGATGCATGGGATCATCGATCTTGGTGGTGACGGTGTCTCTGGAACCCCAGGGATGGCCATCGAAATATCCGCCCATCATGGCGCCGTAGTCCGCCCACTGATAGAAGCAGTCCGTGGCGGCGTGAATGCCGATGAGGCCCTTGCCACCCTTCACGAAATCGAGCAGGCTCTGCTTGAGCGCGGGGTCATCGAACAACTCGCCCGTCGTATTCAGCATGCACACCGCGTCGAACTGCGCAAGACTCTCCGGGGCAAACACAGCCGGATCTTCGCTGTGGACAGCCGTGTAAGCACAGGTCTTCTCGCCCATCCGCATGATGGCCTTGGTGCCGATAGGTATGGAACTGTGCACGAAACCCTTGCACAGGGTAAAGACGAGCAGTTTGCGCGGCTTGGCGGGGGTAACCCGTGCCGTGCCGGGCATCGCCAGTTCAACTTTGGCGATTTCTTCAGGCAACTGGGCCTGCGCTATGCCGCACCATGCGCCCAGCGCGATGGCAAAGCTTGCGAACATCGAAAATGCGCGATTCATGATTCTCTCCTTGCTGCCTGGTTCCTGGCCGACTGCTGGATTGTTTGGAGTGTTCATGCCAGGGTCCAGGGGCTGCGCATTGGACGCGACAGCGTGCGGTTGGCCTCTTCATCATCCACGTACTGCTCGGTGGCGGGGTCCCACTTGAGAGGACGCTTCAGCCGGTACGCCGTGTTGCCGAGGTGACAAACCGTGATAGAGCTACACCCGACCGCCACATCACAAATGGGCTTGTTGCGGGTGCGCATGCACTTGAACCAGTCCTCGTGGTGGTTGTCACTGTGGTACAGATGGACATCGTCCGGGAGAATGGGCGTTTCCAGAATCGTAGCGGGGTCAGTTTCGATGTAGCCGCGATTGACCATCACGCGGCCCTCCGAGCCGATGAATTCCACGCCGGCCCGGCCGCCTGACCCGCCGCCATGATGCATGACCACGCCGTCCGCGTACTTGTAGGTGAGCAGATCGTAGCCGCCGGTGCCAGGCGCGTAGATCTCGACCGGGCCCGAGCCATCCATGCCCAGTCCCCACTGCGCGATGTCGAAATGATGAGCGCCCCAGTCACACATCATGCCACCGCTGTAGTCGCGGTATTCGCGCCAGTTCGGCCAGCCCCCAAAGGTGACGGGGGGAGCAATATCGCTATGGTAGGGCCGGTACGGCGCGGGACCCAGCCACATGTCCCAATTCAGGCCTTCGGGAGTTGGTTCTGCCGGGAGGTAACAGTCGGTAGGGGGTCCGCCGACGTTGACGTGGACCGTGTGCACCTTACCGATATGGCCATTTCGCACGAGTTCGCAGGCAACACGGAACTCGCGGCTGGAGCGCTGCTGGCTGCCCGTCTGAAAGACCCGGCCATAGCGCCGCACCGCATTGACCATGGCGCGCGCTTCGTGGATGGTATGCGACAGCGGCTTCTCGCAGTAGATGTCCTTGCCGGCCTTGGCCGCATCAACCACCTGGAGGGCGTGCCAGTGCTCTGGCGTGGCGATGAGAACCGCATCAATATCCGGGCGTGCCAGCAGTTCGCGGTAGTCGCCGTAGGCCTCGCAGCCCTTGTACGAGCCTGCGCCTTCCTTCTGCGCATAGAACTCATTGACCCGCTGCTTGTAGGTTTCGAGGCGCCCCGCTTCGACATCGCACACGGCCACGACTTGGCAATCCGAACGGCCCAGCAGCGTGCCGACGTGGCCTCCCATCATCTTACCCATTCCGATGAGGCCGATGGTTATGCGATTACTTGCGGGAGTAGCCCCCTCCGCCCCCAGGGCCGTTGCCGGAATGATGTTCGGCAGTGTCAAAGCGGCGGCCGTACCCGCAGCGCCACGTTTCAGGAACTGGCGGCGATTCAGCGTCCCCCTCGCCACATCCTGTGGATTCGTTCCTTTCGCCATTGCACACTCTCCTTCGCTGCTGCGATTCGTTCGCCAACCGGCGCGGCCCATAGTGAGGCACACGCTCCGCAGGCGCTAATTCCCCGGTGAAGAGTCCATGACTACTGACCACCCTGATACTCACTCTTCCGCCTTGCGCGGGCAACCCGTGAGGCACGCAGGGTGAAGGCCG
>JADLCA010000368.1 GCA_020847495.1 Candidatus Hydrogenedentota bacterium
TGACCGGGCCCCAATCACCCTGCAGCCGGACGGGGATGGTCGAGTCGTCTTTCTGGCCAGCAAGCTGCCTGTCGGAAAGCCAGCAATTCTCGTGCAGACACAATACTGGCCCCTCTCCAGGATCAACGTCCATCGAGCACAGGGAGACGGCGGGATCGGATTTGAGTGCCTAAATGCGGCACATCTCACAATCAAAGACTGCAGGGCGTCCTTCTGTGACGACTCTGGATTCCAGCTATACAACTGTGACACGGTCACGATCAGGGACTGTACGAGCCACAACAATCATGACCCACAGAACGGCGGAGAGAACGCAGATGGCTTCGCCATCAAGGGTGGTTCGCGCAATTGCGTTCTGCTGAATTGCGCTGCCTTCTGGAATTCCGATGACGGCTACGACTTGTGGGAGAGCATCGATTGCAGACTGGACGGCTGCCGAGCTTACGAGAACGGTTTTGACTCGAATGGGGATGGAAACGGATTCAAACTTGGTGCGAGCAACGGGAGTCAGTCAGGCCGACAAACGATTGTGGGATGCATCGCATGGCGTAATCAGGGGCCTGGCTTTGATGAAAACGAATCGCTGCACGCAAGCTCTATCATTCACTGCACATCGTGGGGAAACAAGTTTGGCTATGTCGCCTATCGCAATGACTCGCTGATTGTGAACTGCATTTCCTTTCAAGACAGCAAGCCATACTATTTTGGTGCCGACGTGACGCATCGTGGGAACAACTGGGATCTAGGAATCGAGGATCCAGAATTTGCAAGCATGAATCCGGAGCGGAACGACTTCCTGCAACTGAAGAACGAGAGCCACTGTCGTGGGGCAGGAATTCGACACGCCGAGTCGAAGGGCGGAGCGGATGTCGACATTGGGCATTCCGGAGCAAAGGTGCCTTAAACTTCCTCGACGACAAGCCAGCCGAACCATCCAATGCACCCGAGCGGCGAAGTCGGGCGTTTTCAAAATGGACAATCGCTCGTCGCCGCCGGGTGATTGGTGACGTTCGCGAATCGAGTTTGATCAACGGGCTTCGGTGATGTAGCATACGTTGTAATATGGACGCAGCGACTGTTGAGCGAGAGGCACTTGCGTTGACCGCCGCAGAGCGGGCCTTGCTCGCGGACCGGTTGCTCCAGACTCTGGATTGGGAGGATCCCGATCGGATGGAGGCCTGGGGCCGCGAGGCGGACCGACGGCTGGAGGCGTTCGAGCGTGGGGAGATGGAGGCTTTCGACGGTCCGACCGCAGCTTCAGAGATCCGACGCGCAATTGCATGAGGTATCGCCTCCTCTCGGTTGCCCGCTCGGAGCTGGCCGAAGCGGCGAAGTATTACGAGGCCCAGTCGCGCGGACTCGGATTTGAGTTCATGGATGAGTTCGACGCCGTCGTCGAGCGGATCGTGAGATTGCCAGAGGGATGGAAGCGCGTTGGAACACGACATCGCCGCTGCCTGTTTCGGCGCTTCCCATACGCGGTACTTTACTCGGCACGAGGCTCAGAGATCACCGTCTCCGGAGTCATTTCCCTGAGGCGAGATCCCGAGATAATCACTCGAAGAATCAGAAATACATGAACGCGAACCAGGTAGTCGAGCGAACCGCCGCGTCACGGGTGTTCGGTGAAGGCGGCGCTCCTCTGGCGGCGCTCGCTCACTACGATCGTTAGCCTGCTCCGCCATCATGCCTGCGAAACGCCAACAGAGAACGGTTGGAGCTATCGTGAAGATTCCGTTCGGGGATGGTTGGCACCGAAGCCCGGGCAAGCTCGGCCTCGGTGAGCGCTGAGCGTCGGCAGATCGATTGCGCACATGATCGAGAATCTCACCCTTATTGGCTTGGCTCTTCTCCTTCTCTTCATTGGAGCTGAGGCGCTCGTGCGTGGTAGTGCATCGCTGGCGCTCCGAGTCGGACTCAGCCCACTGATGGTGGGCCTGACGATCGTTGCGTTCGGGACCAGTTCCCCAGAGTTATTTGCAAGCGTCAAAGCGGCCTTGTCCCAGCAGGGCGACATCGCGGTCGGTAACGTCGTCGGCTCGAACTCCTTCAACATTGGCGTCATTCTCGGTCTTGCAGCCTTGGCGTGCCCGACACCAGTTCATAGCCAGGTCATCAAGATCGACGCACCGATTGCCTTGGCGGTGGCCCTCCTGCTGCCTTTCTTGCTTCTGAATCACAGCGTTGGACGTGTCGAGGGATTGCTGCTCGTCGGGGGAATCGTCGCCTACACATCGATGAACATCGTGCTCGCGCGCAGGCAGGCTAGAACAGGCGCCGCGGATCCCACTGGTGCTCCCGTGCCGGGCGTTTCTCGGCACTGGGGCATGGACATCGCCTCTATCGTGGTAGGGCTCGGACTCCTCGTGCTCGGATCGAGCCTGCTCGTCGATAGCTCAGTCGCCCTGGCCAAGGCGTTCGGTGTCAGCGAGGCCGTGATCGCTCTGACGATCGTGGCTGCCGGAACCAGCATGCCGGAGCTTGCAACGTCCATCGTCGCAGCCGTTCGCAAGCAGCCCGACATAGCCGTCGGGAATGTCGTTGGGTCCAACGTCTTCAATATCCTCGGAATCTTGGGGGTCGCCTCCATCGTGTCCCCGTTGCGCGCGCCAGGGGTGTCGACGTTGGATTATGTCGTGATGATTGGCTTCACGCTGCTCTTGATCCCTTTGCTTTACACGGGACGCGCGCTCCATCGTGTTGAAGGTGGCGCTCTTCTCGCACTGTATGGTGTCTACATCTTCGTTCTCTGGCCGAGATGACCGGCCGAACAACAGCATCCGGCGGACGGCGCTGCGGGCCGCCGCCGATGCTGGACGTTCGATCAAACAGGAATCTCTCACGGAGGCGCGCAGATCGATGAGCACGACGTGTGGATTCCCGGGCCTTCCGATGAGTGGACGCTCATGGCGTCCATGGCGGGCATGGCGCGAGAAGGCGCGAGGGTTTCGCGCCAAGGGCGCCATGGTCGCCAAGGGGTTATCAGAAGCAGGGACCGGATCTCCGTGGCTCCGTAGCTTTGTGCAGCCAGAAGGCTGACCGCACAAGGGCCCGCGCCGCGGCCGCGGCGGGGAGTCAGCGGCCCTTCTGTTTCTTGCGGCGGCGGTTTTCCTTCTCGACCTCCGCGGCCTGGCGCGCCTGCTCCATGAGCATGGCCCAGCGGCCCTTGGGGCGCTTTTTCTTCTCCAGCTTGGGGGCGGGCTGGGCGAGGTTGCGGTAGGTCTGGAAGACGGCGATGAGGTTCTGGACCGTCCAGTAGAGCGCGAGGGCCGAGGAGAAATTATAGCAGATGGCGACGAAGAGCAGGGGCATGAACTTCATCATCATGGCCTGGCTCTTCTCCATGCCGCTCATCGGGGTGACGTGCGTCTGCCAGATCGAGGTGGCGCCCATCAGGAGCGGCAGGAGATTGAGGGGGAAGTCGAGGCCCGGGATGCGCCAGATGGTGTCGGGCTGGGAGAGGTCGGCGATCCACAAGAA
>JADLCA010000369.1 GCA_020847495.1 Candidatus Hydrogenedentota bacterium
CGACGGCAATGCCCGTGCCTGTCACGGGGTCCCCCACAAAACCCTTGGCCCAGACAAAAGCGCCGGACCCATCCAGCTTGGACACGTAGGTCGCGGCGTACGATGAGGTGAGGTTGTACGTGCCGGCACCGGGATCGAAGTCCGCCGTGTCAACGAAATTGCCTATCGAGTACACGTTGCCGTCGGTGTCGAGGGCGATGGCCCTACCGCCGTCAAAATCGGTACCGCCCAGTTGTCCGGCCCAGTCCAGTTCACCAGACGCGTCCAACCGGCACACGTAGCCGTCGGTGTTTTGGGCGGTCAGATTGAACGTCCCCGTGCCGGGATCAAAGTCCGCCGTTGCCGAGAAATTCCCGGTAATGTAGACCTTGGCGTCGCCGTCCACCGCGATACCGTAGCCGTACTCTTCACTGGCGCCACCCATGCCCTTGGCCCACTCGAAGGCGCCATCCGCGTCCAGCTTGCACACGAAGATGTCGTTGTTCCCGTTGGACGTCAGATTCTGCGTGCCGGCGCCGGGATCGAAATCGACCGTGTTATGGTAGCGGCCCGTCACATACACATTGCCGCTGGCATCCGCCGCAATCGCGTGTCCTCGGTCATCGTGGTTCCCGGCCACGTCAGGGCAGCCCATTCCGCAAGCCCAGACGAAGGCGCCGCTGCTGTCCAGCGTGAGCACGAAGATGTCGATCGAATTGCTGGACGAAGTCAGACTGTAGGTGCCGGTGCCCGGATCGAAGTCCACGGTGCCCGTGAAGTACCCGGTCACGAAGACATTACCGCTGCCATCCACGGCGATGGCATTCCCCACGTCGGCGAGAGTGCCGCCCACGGCGACCGCCCAGACGAGAGTGCCATCCCCATCCAGCTTGCATGCGTAGATATCCGTGCTGCCCTGCGACGTCAGGTTATATGTGCCCGCGCCCGGGTCGAAGTCCGCCGTGCTGCTGAACTCGCCGGTGATGTAGACATTGTCCGAATCGTCCACCGCGACAGCACGTGCGTAATCATTCATGCCACCGCCCAACGCGCCCGCCCAGACGAAATCCCCGTCCGCGGCCCATGCCAACGTGCAGGGTAATAGCAGGATGGCCGTGATCGCACGGCCTACCCATACTGGGAAGGCCGGCCAACCGCCTGAACATGTACAACTGTGCTCAGTCGTGTCTCGCATCATCCAGTCCTCCATGCTATGACCTGCGGCAACCAACGGTGTTTGGGCGCGCGGAAGATTGGGCAGTGGAGGTGGGGCACATCATGCGTGTAGAGCGCTGGGCAAACGAATGGTACACCCCGTACTGGGGAAACACGTGGAGTGACACTCACGCGTGGTCATTCCCCCTCGGCACAACCGTCACGCGTCGAACAGAATCCATCCTTCAAGGATTGGATTCAATCGCAAGCATGTTCACGAGTAAATCCTACCAAGACTTCTTCGCTTTGTCAACGGCTGAAGTGGATATGGGCCTGTGTCACCAATGGAGGTTCCGAGATTCACTTTTGCTTCGGTTTCAGCGGAGTTCCGGAACTCTGGGCCAGGGAAACCAGGAACTCGGGCAATCCGCCGGCAGGGTGTCCGCAATCGCGGTGGAAGGTAGACCTTTCCTTGCTCTGCATTCATCTCCATTCTTCCGTATTGCTTTGCGTCCACGGCGTGGCGGACAACGTGGACCGTCGTGTCAATCTCCTGAGCACAGCGCTGGGCTGCCGCGCTCGGCGAGCGAGGCAGTACCAGAATGCCGTCCTTGCAGGTCCTTGCTGTCCTTGGAGTCCCTTGCGTCCAGGAACTGAATACCAAGGGCAGGGATGCCGGCGCTCCCCGCTTCACGCCACCGAGGATTCCTCCAAGCGTACTGCTATGATTACGGTTTCAATTGCGGAAGGAATTCAGCCGTGCGGAACGTGGAATTGAAAGCCTGTTTGCAGGACTGGGATAGCGCCGTGGCGGCCTGTGAGCGTGTTGGTGCGCGCCTGGAGGGCGATATCCGCCAAGTTGACACGTTCTTTCGCGTGCCAGAGGGGCGCCTGAAGTTGCGTACCTCGGAACCGGGAGAGAGCTGCCTGATCTTCTACCACCGGCCCGATGTGGCCGGGGTCAAGGGCTGCGACTACCTCATCGAACCGGTGCGCCCTTCCATGGGCGTCTTGCTGGACGCGTGCTTCGGGACCCTTGGCGAGGTGCGCAAGGTCCGGACGCTGTGGCTGTGGGAAAATGTACGCATTCACCTGGACCGCGTCGTGGGTCTGGGGGAGTTCATCGAGTTCGAGGCCGTGCTCTCAGGCACGCACGATGATGCGGACGGTCATGCGAAGCTGGCCCGCCTGCGCGAGGTGTTTCAGATCGGCGATTCAGACCTGCTGACAGCGTCGTACTTCGACATGCTCGCGGAACGTGCAGGACCAAAATAGTCCACTATCCTGTAGCTGCACGTTGCACAAAAGAGGATTCCCCGGATCCTCGTCGAACCCGGGGAATCTTCATACCCATAATCTTGCCGCACTCCTCAGACTCTGGCGCCCGAATACGGATTCAGTTTTTGGCGCTCACCTGCGTGGAGCGCCTCCACCCGCCGAAGAGCTCGACACTACGTTCAACTAGCCAAGAAGTCCAACGGCCGTCGCGAATCCCTTCGATGCGAAACCTTCGCCCGGGTACTTCTCGAATGCCACATGGCCGTCCATGTAAAGCTGGTTGACACCGCCGGGGATGTGGCTGAAATAGTCGATGCTCGGATATCCGCCAATAATATCGGACATCAGGACCACTTCGCTCTGCGCCATCGACGACCCGGCCGGGTTGTTGATGTCGGTGATCATGAAGCGCTCGATACCTTCCTTGAAGCGGTACACCTTGGAGCCGCCGGAATTGCCGGCCGTGGGCCATGCGGAGTACGTGGGAAGGCCCATTCCGCCCAGCGCCCCATTCAGCAGCGCCTGCGTGGTGCCGTTGCTGAAGTCGAAATCGCCGTCAAGATAGGCTTCCTGCTGCGCAACCGTGGTCAGCCCTTGGGCGCCCATGATGGCCCCGTTGACGAGTCCCATGATTCCCAGCACCTGGGCGGGCGCGAAGATTCCAGGAGCGCCCGCGCTGCTCAGGTCGATGTCTTCCCTGCCGGCCTTATCAACCATCCAGCCAAGGTAGAAGTAGCTCTCGTCGGTCGCGGCCATGCCGCCCGCCTTGTCGCCGTAATTGTCCAGACTATATTCATCGCAGGGACCTGTGAGCCACGGTTCGCCGGAGAACGGATTCTCCACCAGGCCCGGATCGGGATCCGAGGGGCAGATGATCACATTCCCGTCCGTCAGGTATTCGGGGAATAGCTGAGGCGGATAGAACGACCACGCCGTCGCGGCGTCTCCTCCGGCGGGCAACTGTGCGTTTGGCAGCCCTGGCGTCGGGTCGCAGTTCACGCCCGGCAACACGTCCACCGCCATGAGCCGGGGAAACGTCTGTCCGGCGCTTTCATTGGCATACATCTTCATGACGATGCCCATCTGCTTCAAATTGTTCTGGCAACTTGCCCGCCGCGCCGCTTCGCGTGCACGCGCGAGCGCTGGGAGCAGGATTGCCGCGAGGATACCGATAATTGCAATCACGACAAGTAGTTCAATCAGCGTAAAACCTCTTTTCCTCATCTCACTAACCTCTTTCTCTCGTTTGCGGTCCGCGGACCGCCCCACCTCTTACCACGTTTCAGAGAAATGAAAAGGGAATAAGATCGAATGAAGCTCGATACTCTTCTGCGGCGGAACTCACCCCCTTTCGGCCCACGGGAGCACCTGCACTGTCCCAACATGTGCCTGACAGCACTCCTCTACCCACCGAGACTACCTACCATTAGTTTATCATATTTCCCAAAAAACAAAAGGGGGTATTTCTAGCCAGGCTTGCATCGCTTATCGGCACCGTCGAGCGGTGGCATTCGTGGACACGCTTCGGCTATGCTCTATCCGCGCCGGAATCCGGGATTTCTGGCAGGTCGGGGCGTTATGAGGTGAAACCACGGCTGGACCTGCCTATTTGAATGGGGTTCCCGTAATTGAGTTTTTCGCCTCTTTTTCGTTTTCCCGAATATAGGTCAATAAACAATGGAACGCCCCCCCCAAGACTATCAGCCCAGTTCATATTTTCCTTTTGGCTTTCACATCTGCAAAGAGCAATGGGAGCGTCATGATATCCGGTCGCTGGTCGTAGCAAGCGAAATTGGCGATGCAAGGACCAACATCCACACGGTTCGCAAGTTTGTCCAAGCGGTCAACCTCGAACGGGATGGAAGCAGCCCGGAAACGGGTACCATCACGGCGGGCCAGGTCCTCACGCTGGGTCTTTTGACGGAGATCTTGCGGTATATCATGGATTGGTATTGCTGGGAGCAACATCCCGGCGTGCTTGAGGCGGGGCTAGAAGCGGCGCGCGCCGGGAAGGGAGACGCCATCGTGCGGAATTCCCCTCCGGCGTTTGTGGACCTTTTCCCGCCGCAGGACGTATTGCTGGGCACGGAGAAGCCCGGGGACTTCCTGAAGGGGTCGCAGGGCCGGCGGTCAAACAGAGACACGGTGGTCTGCGAGATGATCCTCTTGTGGCTGGCGCACGGCAACCGGGCGCTCAGGCCATTTCACTCGCTCTTCCTCGACCAGGAGCTGTCGAAGCGCGCGCGATACAAAACGCTGATGGCGTCGCTGGACAGTTTCTTCGCATCACAGCCCGCCGTGGCGGGATTGGACGATACCCTGATTGAGTGTCTGCGGGCGCCGATGCGCGCCGCGCCGGATTCGTTGGAGGACCAGCTTGAGTTCATCCGGGCGCGCTGGGGACACCTGCTTCCGAAAAGTCTCTTGAACCGCCTGATCCTGGTTCGAGGGATTCTGCGGGAGGAGACGATACAGCGCGGGTTCGTGCAGGGAACCGCGGAGGTGCTCCGCTTTGGACGCCAGCAGGGCGCGGACTGGGACGGCTATCCGGAACCGGAACGGTTCTCCCGGGACGCGGACTGGATGTCGAACGTCGTGCTTATTGCGAAGACGGTGTACGTGTGGATGGATCAGTTGTCCAAGACGTACCAGCGCGACATCTATCGCCTGGACCACATCCCCGATGAGGAACTCGACCGCCTCGCGCGGTGGGGTTTCAATGGGCTTTGGTTGATCGGTCTCTGGGAGCGTTCACCCGCATCCGAGGAAATCAAGCGGATGATGGGAAACCCGGAGGCGGTGTCCTCGGCGTACTCGCTCTATGATTACGACATTGCGGCGGACCTCGGCGGCGAGGAGGCCTACCAGAACCTGAAGGAGCGCGCAGCGCACCGGGGGATCCGGCTGGCCAGCGACATGGTGCCCAACCACATGGGGATCTACTCGCGCTGGGTGATCGAGCATCCTCACTGGTTCCTTTCGCTGGACTACCCGCCATACCCCGCCTACCGGTTTACCGGCAAAGACTTGTCGCGGGACGGACGTGCAGGTATCTACATCGAGGATGGCTATTGGAACCACAGCGACGCGGCGGTGGTGTTCAAGCGCGTCGACCACCAATCCGGCGAGACCCAGTACATCTACCACGGAAACGATGGCACGAGCATGCCGTGGAATGACACGGCCCAGCTCAACTATCTCTTGCCGGAAGTGCGCGAGGGGGTCATCCAGACGATACTGCATGTGGCGCGGAAGTACTCGATTATCCGCTTCGACGCGGCCATGACGCTCGCGAAAAAGCACTACCAGAGGCTCTGGTTTCCGAAGGCGGGGGATGCCGGCGCAATCCCCTCGCGCGCGGAGCATGGGATGTCGCGGGCGGACTTCGACGCGCACATGCCCGAGGAGTTTTGGCGGGAAGTCGTGGACCGGGTGGCCCGGGAGGTGCCCGACACGCTCTTGCTGGCCGAGGCGTTCTGGCTGATGGAAGGCTACTTCGTCCGCACGCTCGGAATGCACCGGGTGTACAACAGCGCCTTCATGAACATGCTGAAGATGGAACAGAACGCGGAATACCGGACCACGGTCAAGAATGTGCTTGAGTTCAGTCCGGAAATCTTGAAACGCTTCGTCAATTTCATGAACAACCCCGACGAACGGACGGCGGTCGAGCAGTTCGGAAAAGGCGACAAGTATTACGGTGTCGCCTTGCTGATGGCGACGATGCCGGGACTCCCGATGTTTGGACACGGACAGATTGAGGGGTTCACCGAGAAGTACGGCATGGAGTACCGCAAGGCGTACTGGGACGAGCAGGTGGACGAGGAGATGATCCGCCGTCACGAGCGGGAGATCTTCCCGCTGATGCGGCGGCGTTATGTGTTCAGCGGGGTCGAGCATTTCGCGTTTTACGATTTCCACACCCCGTCCGGGCATGTGGACGAGAACGTGTTCGCCTACTCGAATCGTGCTGGCGATGAGCGAGCCGTTGTCCTTTACAACAACGCGTACAACACAACGGAAGGGTGGATCCGCGTGTCCACGGCGCTCAACTCGGGGCGCGGGGACGACGGCACGCTAATCCACAAGACCGTGGCGGACTCGTTGGCGCTGCGGGGCGACGACCACATCTACTATCTGTTCCGCGACCACCGGGAC
>JADLCA010000370.1 GCA_020847495.1 Candidatus Hydrogenedentota bacterium
CCACCAAGGTGGCCCCAACAGATGGGGCCGCGTTAGCGACCCCGTCATGCCGCTTTGAGCGGCTCACATCATAAAGCCCCCGGCTCGGCCGGGGGATACTTACTGTCAGAAATGCCCCAGGGTATTCCGAGCTAGGCCCGCGAGTCTTCCTGGCGGTAACCAGAAATCGCTGCCCCACCAGCGCGGTCGGAAAGACCGGACCCCAGAAGTCCGGCGGCTCAAGCAGAGCGATCTCGCCATCGGGAATCTCGCCTTTCCAAGCCTCGACCACGCGGTACTTCGCCACGATGCCGCCGGCCACCGTGCACTCAATGATTCCCGTCAGGTCGGAACGCTCGACAAGCTCTGGCCACGTCGCCGGATCGATGCTGGTAGCATCGGCCCTGACCACGAGAACCCCTGTCAGAATCGCCATCGCAAAGATCGGCATCTGGACAAACGAGGACACGCGTCTTTCATTCTCCCTGCCAGGACCCCATCTCTGGAATGCGCCGCATAGGAGCAAATCATTGTGCAAAGAAATGCTGGCGAGTTTTAGAAGCATGGACTGCAATTCCCTCGGGCGGTTGCCCGTACCTTGGCCCCCGGCATCTATCCAAGAATAGCACTACTGCCTGAAAGGGACAATACGATGCTTCAGGGCAGGGGAGTGCAATTGCACTTGATTCGCATTGGGTTTCGGCATTGGCGATCGGACGAGGATGTACGTCTTGAGTAGGGCGGGATTTGTTCCCGCCTTCTTGTGTTGATTGTAGCGAATCGACGAGGCATCTAATCCTGGACTTGCAAGAGCATGATGCCCGACCGGGAGCGCCGGCATCTCTGCCGGCTCTTGGACAGCGGTTATAGATCCCCGGCCCTCAAGAAGGCGGGAACCAATCCCGCTCTACTCAATCCTCGTTCTGAAGTTCGTGTGAGAACGCACCAATAGGGAATCCTCATTCTCAAAAAGAAACTCGCCGCCGGTGGTGGCACTGGCGGCGAGTGTATGTATTGATGTTGATTAGTTTACGAGACGCGGGCGTACCCGTTCATGACGGCCATGGCGTCTTCGCGGTAGGCGTCCATGATGTAGGGGATGCCGCTGATCTTCGCGGCCTCTTCGGTCAGCGCGGCCAAGTCGTTCCGGTTGATCGTGTCGAGACGGAAGTGGCGGGCGCCCGCCATGAGCTGCTGGAGTCCCACCTGCAGTTTCTGTATGAAGCTGAACACGCCGATGGCGCCAAGCGGGAACTCATCGACCTCGTCGCCGTAGCGCGCGCGCAGCTCTTCGTAACACACGAAGATCTCTTCCTTGGTCTTGCCAAAGGGCGCCACGGATTTCGGCAGCTTGTTGCCGCTGATCCACTCGCCGATGTTCTTGCCGACCATGCCGGGAATCATCAGGGCGCGTCCCATGCAGACGGCCTTGGTGTGCGGGGCGCCCATCGCGAGTACTTTGAAGATATGATCTTCCGTCGAGAAACCGCCGCCGATGGCGATATCCGGCACGTACGCGCCGCTCGCGGCCAGCATGCCGCACAATTCGTTGGCCATGCTCTGCAGGTAGAAGGTGGGAACGCCCCATTCCTCCATCATGCGCCAGGGGCTCATGCCCGTGCCGCCGCCCGCGCCGTCAATGGTCAGCATATCGATCTTGGCATCGGACGACCATTTGATGGCCATCGCCAGCTCGCGCATGCTGTAGGCGCCCGTCTTGAGCGTGACGCGCTTGGCCCCGAGTTTGCGCAACCGTTCCACTTCGAGCATGAAGGCTTCCTGGCTGATGAAGCCGAGCCGGGAGTGCCGTTCGAATTCCTTGATGGCCCCGTCTTTGAAGGCGGCCTGAATGGCATGATTCGACGGATCGGGAGTGACGATGTAGCCGCGCTTCTGGAGTTCGAGCGCGCGCTCAAGCGTGCTGACCTTGATCTCCCCGCCGATGCATTTGGCGCCCTGGCCCCACTTCAACTCCATCGTCGTCACGCCGAGTTGCTCGATGACGTATTCGGCGACGCCGAACCGCGTGTCCTCGACGTTCATCTGAACGAGAATGTCGCCATACGGGTCTTCATGATAGCGGCGGTAGGTGTTCACGCGGCGCTTCATATCAGGCGCGTTCTTGACCTTGCCGTGGCTGTCGAGTTCGAGTTCGGGATCGATTCCGCACACGTTCTCGCCGCACACGAGAGAGATGCCGCTGATCGCGGCGCCCACGGCAAAGTGCCCCCAGTTGTTCTTGGCGATATCGGTGGAGCCGAGCGCCCCCGTGAAGACCGGCACCCGCATCTTGACCTTGTTCTCATAGCCGACGCAGGTTTCGGTGTTTACTTTCGGGACGATGGCGTGATCCGGGTCTCCCGGAACACCTTCCGGCAGGCCGTCCGCGCCGAACGCGTAACCCATGATATTCAGGTGAGAATAATCAACCGGATATTCCTTGTCGCCGCCGGCGGTCAAGGTGCCGAACGGACCGGGGTAGATGACTTCGCGTCCTCTGAAGGAAGCCTTGAAGACTTCGCAGTTTCCTTTGCAGCCGTCAATGCATCGCGTGCAGAGCCCCGATTGAGGCACCACGTTCAGCGACCGGTTTTCGGTTTGCGAAACGTCGTTTGAATTTGGTCTTTGCAGATTCACCGTCGAACCCTCCCGATTCTGGCTCCCTTGATGTACTTCCGATGCGCCCCCATAACGTGCGCATCACGGCAACCGCGCTAGCTCAGCACGCAGTCTTCGCAGATATCTGGAATCGCGTCGTTCATGGACAGCTCCGATCCACACACGCCGCAGTGGTCACCGCGCCGGCCGGATGGCGAAAGCTCCAGCGGGCAGCGGTCATGGCATTCATTGCATTGCGTGCAATACTCTTCCTTGTAGAAGGGCAGTCCCTTGTGGCGATTGGCGCCACGGCCAATCATCCCCAGCGAACCTTGCTTGGCCACCTCCGCGCACGCCGCCACGCACCGCCCGCACAGGATGCAGTCGCGGTCCCGCCGCGAATAGCGCACATCCGTCACGGAAAGGCGTTCCGCGAGGGCTTGCAGCACCGGTGATTCCGGCGCTTCCGCGAGCAGCAGTTCCACGATGTTGCGGCGGGCCCGCAGAACCGGCTCCGAATGGGCCCGGACGATCATCCCTTCCCGGGCTTCGAGCGTGCAGGCGGCCGTCATCTTGGTGCGGCCATGGCGCTCAACCTCGACGATGCACACGCGGCACGCGCCGGTTGGCGTCACCTCCGGCAGGTAACACAGGTTGGGAATGCAAATACCCGCGCGCAGCGCGGCATCGAGGACATTGGCGCCCTCGGTCGTTTCGATGGCGATATCATCGACGAAGATGGTGATTGGTTCGGGCACGAGTCCCCTCCTTCATCGCACCAGGATGGCGTGTTGTTCACAGGCGTCGGCGCAAATCCTGCACCGGGTGCAAAGTTCATCGTCAATCGCGTAGCTGGTATCCCTGCTGCCGGTAATGGCCTTGTGCGGACAGTTCGCGATGCACTTGCCACAGCGATCGCACAGCGTCGAATCGATCACGAGGCGAATCAGGGCGCGGCACACGCCCGCGGCGCAACGCTTGTTCTCGATGTGGTCCAGGTACTCATCGCGGAAATATTTCAGCGTGGACAGCACCGGGTTGGGCGCCGTCTTTCCCAAGGCGCAAAGTGATGCGACGGAAATCGTCCATGACAGATCTTCCAACAGGTCGAGTTGGTCGAGCGAGCCCCTTCCCTCGGAAATGTCCGTCACGATCTCCAGCAAGCGGCCGACGCCCAAGCGGCAGGGCGTACACTTGCCGCAGGACTCGTCCTGCAAGAACGCCAGGAAGTATTTGGCTACGTCGACCATGCACGACGAGTCGTCCATGACCACCATGCCGCCCGAGCCCATCATGGAACCGGCCTCGTACAGGGCGTCAAAGTCGACCGGCAAATCGAACTGCGAGGTTGGCAGGCAACCGCCCGAGGGGCCACCCGTCTGGACCGCCTTGATTTCGCGTCCGTTCTTCGGGCCGCCGCCGATGTCATAGATGATCTCGCGGAGTGTCGTGCCCATCTCGACTTCAATCAACCCGGTGTTCTTCACCTGGCCCGTCAGGGCGAAGATTTTGGTTCCCTTGCTCCGCTCCGTTCCCTGGCTGGCGAACCAGTCCGCGCCGTGCCGGATGATCGAGGGCACGTTGGCCCACGTCTCGACGTTGTTCAGCACGGTCGGTTGTCCGAGGTAGCCGCGCTCGACCGTATGGATGTCCTTGGGACGCGGTTCGCCGACTTTCCCTTCGAGAGACGCCATCAGTGCGGTGGATTCACCGCAGACGAAAGCGCCGCCGCCGCGCACCACTTGGATGTCGAAATCGAAGCCCGTTCCTAGGATATCCTCTCCGAGAAGGCGCAGTGCCTGGGCCTGCCTTATGGCGACGCCCGCGTTGACGACCGCCAGCGGATACTCTTTGCGCACGTAGATGTAGCCGTGCCGCGCCCCGACAGCGAATGCGCCGATGATCATCCCTTCGATGATGGAATGCGGATTCCCCTCGAGCAGACTGCGATCCATGTAGTCCCCGGGGTCGCCTTCATCCGCGTTGCAGATGACGTAACGTGCATCGCCGGACGCGTTGCGGCATTGACGCCACTTCTTGCCCGTCGGGTAGCCGCCTCCGCCACGGCCCTGAAGGCCGGAGCGCTCGATCTCTTCGACCACCGCTTCGGGAGTCATCGAGTCCAGCGCTTTGGCCAGCGCCGAGTAACCGCCCCGCGCGATGTAGTCATCGATATCGCGCGGCGCAATGTGGCGGTTCTCTCCCAGGAGCAAACGCTTCTGCCGGGTGTAGAAGGGGATTTCATCCTCGGCCTGAACGGTCTTGTCAGAAACGGGATCGGTGTAGGAAAGGCGCTCGATGACCTTTCCTTTACGAATGGTCTGAGCAACGATCTCCGGCACGTCCTCCGGCGTCACGTGAACGTATACGATGCCGCCCGGATCGATGATGACCAACGGACCCTGCTCGCAGAAGCCGTGGCACCCCGTGGTGCGCACGTACACAGTCTCTTCCAACCCTTGGGCCATCACCTCTCGCGTCATGGCCCGTGCCACCGGCTGGCAGCCGCAGGCCTGGCAAGCGGTACCACCGCACATGGTAACTACCGTGCGATACCGCGCGAGGGTAAACGCCACTTCCTCACGGCGTGCTTCCAGGGAGGCGATGCTGTCCAGTTCAGGCATTGGCTTCAGCCTCCACTTCTTCCTCGTCCTCGTCTTCTGCCAGCTCGTCCTCGAAGCGGATGTCCTCGAGCAAAGCGCGCACCTTCCCCGGAGTCATGTGGTCGTAGTACTTCCCATCGATCACCACGACAGGGGCCAATGCGCAGGCCCCGAGGCAATTGACCGTCTCGACGGTGAAGGCGCCGTCCGCGGTCGTCTCGCCGGGCTTGGTGTTCAGAAGCGCCAAGACGGTGTCGAGCAGGCGAGGCGCCCCTTGCACGTGGCACGCCGTACCCGCGCACACGGTGATCAGGTGCCGCCCGCGCGGCGTCAGCGAAAAGGCCTTGTAGAAGTTGGCGAGACGGAAGACCTCGATCACCGGAACGTCTAGGCGTTCCGAGATACGGACGATGGCCTCTTCCGAGATGTAACGGTAGGCTTCCTGGACATCCTGGAGCACTTCCATGATGGCGAACGTCTCGGAGCCTTTGCTGTCGAGAATTTCCTCGAGTCTGGACAGATCCATGGTAGGTTCCCCCGAATTCCCCCGAATTCGTAGCACGTGTGGCGTATCAGCCGGTTGATTGCCGTAGGAGCGGCAATCGATTGCCACAATCGTGGCTATAGCAGAGCATATCTCTTTTCAAAAATCAACCCCCATCTCTTGAAGCGCCACGAAATCTCGCGTTATCATTCGGCAATAGGTTGCCGGAAACGAGCATTGCCTTGCCGCATCTTTGCCGTATCCGTGCCATGAAAATCCGAAAGTGATGCGGCTGACCCCGTTCGCGGGAAAAGAGTTCGCGATGATGGATGTTCGTGAAAAACGCAAGTTAGCGATCCTTGCCGCATTGCGCGAAAGCGGCGAGTCGGCGGGTGGAGCCGATATCGCGAACCTACTCACCAGCCAAGGCTACGAGGTGAGCGAACGTACCGTGCGCATGGACCTTCTCGAACTGGACCGCTCCGGCCTCACCCGGAATCTCGGGCGCAAGGGGAGGCGGATCACCGAAAGAGGTCTCGATGAACTGGAGTCGGCCCACGTCATGCAGCGCGTAGGCTTCCTGTCCGCGAAGATCGATCAGATGACCTACTGGATGACCTTCGACCTGGCAACGCGCACAGGGTCCGTCGTGGTGAACACCTCCCTGGTGGAACCGCGCCAGATGATATCGTGCGTGGACAAAGTGTGCAGGGTCTTCGAGAAGGGATACGCCATGGGTACCCTGCTCGGGCTGCTCCAGCCCGGGGAGAGCATCGGGAAACTGGTCGTTCCCGACGGCAAGTTGGGGTTCTGCTCGGTATGCTCCATAACGCTCAACGGAGTCTTGCTTAAACACGGCATTCCGACGAGGTCCCGGTTTGGCGGGCTACTGGAGTTGCGCAACGGTCATCCAAGACGTTTTGTCGAGATCATCACGTATGACGGCACGACGATCGATCCCCTGGAGATTTTTATCCGCAGCGCGATGACCAACTACGTCGGAGCGATCGAATCAGGCAACGGGCGCGTCGGCGCGAGCTTTCGAGAATTTCCCGCGGAAAGTCGCCAGTTGACGATTGACCTCGCTCAGAAACTGGACGCCATCGGGCTGGGCGGTCTCGTGGATGTCGGCATGCCGGGCCGCGACCTTCTCGATATCCCCGTGAGCGAGGGCCGCATCGGCGCGATCGTAATTGGTGGTTTGAACCCCGTCGCCATCCTTGAAGAGCTGGGCATGCGCATCACGTCCAAGGCGCTGTCGGGACTGCTCGACTTCAACCGTCTCTTTCACTACCGCGAGTTGCCGGACCGCCTCAAGAACCTGATCTGAGCCAAGGCACTTTTCTGGCCGGAGCGCCCTCTTCAACAGGGCAACGGGATGGGAGTGACCTTCAGAGAGACCTTTCGCGGGCTCCCCGGTGTTCATCCCATACCTCCCATACTTCCCATGCCTCCCATTTTTCCCATGGGCTTTTCGCGTGGGGTGGCGCACAGAAGACCATGGGCAGGAATGCCCATGCCACCTCTGCGCGACATTGCTGTCGCGGGGAATGTATAATAAACCTGAACGAGCAAGCGGCCGGTGCGCCGCTCATGCAAGGCGCGAATGACGAAACCGTAGATAATGGCGGAACATGACTGATGAATGAGGAGCGAACAGCCGAATCCATCTCGGTAACTCCCGAGTTGCTCCGGCGTTACGATCGGCCTGGGCCGCGCTACACGAGCTACCCCACCGCCCCCGTGTGGCGCGAAGACTTCGGGGATGCGGAGTACCGCAATGCGCTGGCCGAGGCCGCGTCGCGCCCCGGCGAACCCCTGTCGATCTACATCCACGTTCCTTTCTGCCAGGAGCGCTGCGCGTTTTGCGGCTGCAACGTCATCATCTCGAAGAAGGAAGGCGTCGCGGACATCTACCTCCAGCATGTCCAGAAGGAACTGGACATGGCCTCGCGCGCCTTGGGCGAGCGCCGGTCCGTCCGTCAACTTCACTGGGGCGGGGGCACCCCGACCTTCCTTCACCTCGACCAAATCCGGGATCTCTTTGAGTCCGTACGGAGCCGCTTCACCATCGCGCCCGACGCGGAAATCGCCCTTGAGATGGACCCGCGGGTCACCACGCACGAACAGGTGCAACTCCTGCGTTCCCTCGGATTCAACCGGGTCAGCATGGGTGTGCAGGACTTGGACCCCGAGGTTCAGTGCGAGATCCACCGCTTCCAGAACGAAGAGCAGACGCGCCGCCTCTTCGGCTGGTGCCGCGACGCCGGTTTCTCCGGCATCAACATGGACCTGATCTATGGGCTGCCCGGCCAGAAGCTGGATCGCTGGTCGGAAACACTGGACAAGGTCATCGATATCGGGCCTGACCGCCTCGCGGTGTACAGCTACGCGTACCTGCCGGACAAGCTACACAACCAACGCCACATTGAAACCGGCAAATTGCCCACGGCCGACATGAAGGCCACGCTGTTCACCACGGCTCGTGCGCGTTTCACCGAGGCGGGATACCGTGCGATCGGCATGGACCACTTCGCCAAGCCGCATGATGAACTCGCCCTTGCCATGGACCAGCGCCGGCTGCGCCGGAATTTCATGGGGTACACCGTTGTGCCCGCAACCGACATGCTCGGGATCGGCACTTCGGCCATCGGCGAGATCGGCGGCTGCTACGCGCAGAACGAGAAGAAGCTCTCCCGCTATTACGAAGCATTGTCCCAGGACCGTTTTGCGACCGCCTGTGGCTGCGTGCTCACAAAAGACGATCGCGTCCGCAGCTGGGTAATCCGGGAAATCATGTGCAACTTCTTCCTCGACCATGCTGAACTTGCGGCGCGCTACGGTGTCGCCTACGACGAGTACTTTGCAGAGGAAGAGAAGGCTCTCGCACCGCTCTATGAGGATGGATTCGTGATTCGAGAGAATGGCGCCCTTCGCGTCCTGCCCCTGGGCCAGATATTTGTACGCAACATCGCCATGGTCTTCGACGCCTACCTCAAGAAGTCCGGGGCCAAACAACAGTTTTCGCGAACCGTCTGATGCGAATCGAAGTCGATACCGCAATAATCGGGGGAGGCGTCTCAGGTCTTTGTGCCGCGCATTACCTCGCCCAGGCCAAGGGCCGGGATTCCATCGTTCTCCTCGAAGCCTCGGACCTTCCCGGTGGCACGACACGCACCAGTGCGGAAGACGGTTACCTTCTCGACTGGGGTCCCAACGGTTTCCTCAACCGCGAGCCCAAGACGCTCCAATGGGTCGACGACCTTGGCATTTCCGGCAAGCTGCTCGCGGCAAATGAGGCAGCCGCGCGACGTTTCATCCTGAAGAACGACCGTCTCATGGAGATTCTCCCTCCGCCGCGTTTCCTGGCCACTCCCTTGTTGTCGTTGGCGGGGCGTGTGCGCCTGTGCTGCGAACCGCTCATCCGTCAGAAGGCGAACGATGACCCGGAGACCATCTGGGATTTCGCCGCGCGGCGGATCGGACGTGAAGCCGCCGACATGATGGTTGGTCCGATGGTCAGCGGCGTATTCGGCGGCGACGCGCATCAGTTGTCCCTGGCTCACTGCTTTCCGCGCATGGCGGCCATGGAACGCGAGTTCGGCAGCCTTTTCAAGGCCTTGCTCGCGAAGAAGCGCGAGAATAGCGCGGCGAGTCCGGTTGGCCCGAGCGGTGTTCTGACGACGTTCCAGGAGGGTATCGGCTTTCTTCCCACGCACGCCGCGTCCACATTGGGTGATCGCGTGCTCACGAATGCCAGTGTGACTTCCGTCTCCCGCGCGAACGGTGCATTCAGGATACATGTAGAAGATGGGGGAGAGGTCATGTCGCGTTCCGTCGTGATGGCCGCTCCTGCCTTCGCCGCCGCCCGCCTGCTGTCGAGTATGGATGACGCGCTCGCGGCTTCCCTGGATAGTATCGCCTATGCGGGTATTGCCGTCGTGTGCACGGCGTTTTCGAGAGAAGCGGTTGGTCACGACATGAACGGTTTCGGGTATCTGGTTCCTCGCAACCAAGGCAAGCGCGCGCGGGGGTGCCTGTGGACATCCTCCATCTTTCCCCATCAGGCTCCTGCCGGCAAGGTGCTTCTGCGAACCATGATAGGGGGATTCACCGACCCCGGCGCGCTACGCCTGAGTGACTCCGAACTGGCGGACATCGCTGCTCACGAAGTGCATCCACTTCTGTCCATCTCGGGCGAACCCGAATTGATGCGCATCTTCCGGCATGAACGCGGGATCCCCCAGTACTTGCTTCACCACGGAGAATGCCTCGATGCCATTCAAAACGCGGAAAAGCGCTGGCCGGGCCTCGTCTTCGCGGGAAACGCCTACCGTGGCGTGGGCCTGAATGATTGTGTGCTCTCGGCACATCGGGCGGTGGACGCATTGCTGAAATAAGTATGGCGCACGCACCAAATCGCGCTGCTCGTATTGTCCGGCGTCCGTATACGCGCAAAAGTCTTACACCGTGTTTCGCCCAGTCGTCCCAACGCAAAACACGGTGTAAGCTCCGCTGCCACTACCAAGTCCGGGTCCACTGAAGTCACCCAGTTTGTTTCTCTTCCTTCAGCAGGCTCATCATCGCATCGCCGCTGTCTAGCATGTCCTGCAGTGTGTACCGGTTAAGCGTGGTCATGAACGCCACCTCGGCCTCAGCAAGGATATGCTTGAGCCCGCATGCAGGCGTAATCGGGCACGTGTCTTCTTCCCGGTTGAAGCACTCAACCAAATTGAAGTGAGGTTCCACTTTTCGGACCACGTCGCCAATCCGTACTTCGTCCGGCGGGACCGCCAGGTTTAGTCCACCACCTTTTCCCTGCATGGAATGGACTAAACCCAAATGGACCAGATGATTGGCGACTTTGCTGAGATGGTTTCGTGAGATGCCGAAACTCCCTGCAATCTCGGCGATGGTAGCGGGGCGCTTCACTGCGCCCAGGTAAATCAGGGTACGTAACGAGTAATCTGTATAGAGCGTTAACTGCACTGCTCTCTCCCCCATGCGCGGCCGTAACCGACGTCCACCCTGTCTTCAATCCTATACCTCTTGACTTTGGAGCGCAACATTCTTTATAAACAGGTATTGGCCATGCATGATTAGTCCGAACTATAGGGGGAAATACCTATGAGCACGCTTTTTGAACAATTGGGCGGCACTGGCGCCGTGGACGCCGCGGTTGACGTCTTCTACCGTCGTGTTCTGACAGATGAACGAGTCGCCTCCTTCTTCGATTCGGTGGACATGGAACGCCAGGCCGCCAAGCAAAAGGCCTTTCTTACCATGGCCTTCGGCGGTCCCAGCGAATACACGGGACTGGACATGCGCAAGGCCCACGCGCATTTGGTGAAGCGCGGTCTGAGCGACGTCCATTTTGACGCCGTTCTTGAGCACCTAGGCGGGAGCCTCCGGGAACTGGGGGTGGCCGAAGACCTGATTTCCCAAGTAATTACGACGGCCGAGAGCACGCGCAACGACGTGCTGGACCGCTAGGGCACCGTCAATAGAACCCATGCCCACTGTAGCATTCGAAGGGAAGAGGTATGTCTGCGACGGGAATGAATCCGTTCTCGACTGCCTCCTGCGCAACGGTGTTCCGGTCAGCCACTCCTGCAAGTCGGGGGTATGCCAGTCTTGTCTGCTTCAGGCAGTGAGCGGGGAACTCCCCGGCAACTCGCAGGCCGGACTTCGAGACACGCACCGCGCCCGCCGGTACTTCCTTTCGTGCAGTTGTGTGCCGGACAATGACTTGGAAGTATGCCGGCCAGACGCCACGGGTCTGCGCGTTTCCGCCGTTGTGCGCACTGTCGAACTGCTAAACGATACCGTAGCAAGACTTCGCGTAAGCTGTTCCGAACTTCCGGGTTACAAGGCTGGCCAGTTTTTCAGTCTGATTCGGCCGGATGGACTGGTCCGCAGTTATTCAGCGGCAAGTATTCCCGAATCTGACGACTTCATCGAATTCCACGTGGCTCTCGTGCCCGGTGGCAGGATGAGCGAGTGGATTCACCATAAGGTGAAGCACGAGGACGCCTTGGAGCTTCAAGGGCCGTCCGGAAACTGCTTCTACGTTGCCGG
>JADLCA010000371.1 GCA_020847495.1 Candidatus Hydrogenedentota bacterium
CTGGCCGCAGCCACGGCCTCGCTATCGCCACCAGCATCAACGGCGGCATCGTTGCGGCGGGAGACTTCAGCTACGAGGTTGATTTCGATCCGGGCGCCGGAACGTATCTCATCAACACGGGTGAAACTCTCATCTATGCCGATGCTTTTGTGCTCAGCCTGGAAGGCTTGGCGCCCGCGTCGGGTGCTCCCGAGGTCTTCGCGGTCACTGCGCTTGGCTCATCGCCGACGAACGCCGCGAGCGTTCAATACAGCGTCACATTCAGCGAACCCGTCAACGGCGTCAACGCCAGCGACTTTGCACTCACGACGGAGGGTATTGCCAGCGCGAGCGTGACGGCAGTCTCCGGGAGCGCCGACTCGTACACCGTGATCGTGTCCACCGGATCGGGAGATGGCACGATTCGTCTCGACGTGATCGACAACGACAGCATCACCGCGAGTGATGACGGCACGCCCCTTGGCGGCGCAGGCGCGGGTAACGGCAACTTCACCGCAGGCGAAGTTCACACCGTGGACAAAACGGCGCCAACGGCGAGCATCGGCGCGCCGAGCGTCACCACCACGGCAAACGGACCGGTGACGTATACCGTGACCTATTCCGGCGCCTCCGGCGTGACCCTGGATGCCGGGGATGTCACCCTCAATGCGAGCGGTAACGCGACCGGCGACATCGCCGTCACGGGTTCCGGAAACATCACCCGGACCGTGGTCATCAGCAACATCACCGGCAACGGTACGCTCGGCATATCCATTGCCGCGGGAACTGCGACTGACCTCGCCGGGAATTCCGCGGCCGCGGCTGGGCCCAGTGCGACGTTCACGGTCAACAACCGTGCCATCGCGGTGAACATCGGCCCGCCTTCTCTGTCTCAGACCAATATCGGGCCGGTCAGCTACGTTGTAGCGTACGACAATGCCGTGAGCGTGACCCTCGACCCGGCAGATGTCACATTGAATGCCACGGGCAACGCGAACGCGTCCATCGGAGTCGGCCCGGTGACAAAGACTTTTTACCGGCAGGTAACCTTGTCGAACATAACCGGCAACGGCACGCTGGGTATCTCGATCGCCGCCGGCACGGCCACCGATGGCTCGGGCAACAGCGCGCCCGCGGCGGGCCCGAGCGCCACCTTCACCGTGGACAACACGAACCCGGACGTGGACAGCATTGTCCTGTCTCCTGCGAAGGCGACGCAGTGCTTCTACATCGTCACGTTTACGGAGCCGGTGACAAACGTGGACGCAGCGGATTTCGCCTTGACCACGACGGGGACGGTGACCGGCGCCTTTGTGACCAGCGTCGGCGGCAGCGGCGCCGTCCGGATAGTGGGCGTGTTTTCGGGCTCGGGCGACGGCACGATCCGTCTCGACCTGGATGACAACGATACTATTCGCGACGCCGCGGGCAACCCGCTCGGCGGCCCCGGTGCGGGCAACGGCGACTTCACTTCCGGCGATGTGTACAACTCCACCGGAGGCGAAAGCGTCCCGTTGGACTGGCGCTGGTCTCTTGTGGCGCTGCTCGCGATCGGCGCGGCAACCATCGCGCGCGCCCGGAGAGGCTTCGGAAAGAAGATGTCGGACTGAAGATCCAGAAAGCACGCGCGAGGTGGCATGGGCATCCCTGCCCATGGTCTTCAGCTCGCCTGAACGCAAAGGACACCAAGGACAGCAAGGACCCCAAGGACGGTAAGGACCTTCGAGGACGGTAAGGACCTTCGAGGACGGCAATCTGGTACTGCCTCGCTCGCCGAGCGCGTCAGCCCAGCGCCTGGCTCAGGAGTTCGACTCGACGGTACCACGGACACCCGTCTGGTACTGCCTCGCTCGCCGAGCGCGGCAGCCCAGCGCCTGGCTCAGGAGTTCGACTCGACGGTACAACGGACACCCGTCTGGTACTGCCTCGCTCGCCGAGCGCGGCAGCCCACGCCCCGCTCAGGGATCAACTCGACGGCACCGTGATCACCTCCCCCAAAGCAGTCCGCTGCACGGTTCACTCTGCTTCCCGGGTCACCGCGCAGCACAACCCACATGGCTGCGCCGCGGCCACAACACAGCACGAACCTCTGCTGGCGCTGAAGGCGCCACGCAACCCTAGCCAAGGGCAGAACGAAGTGACGCCCCTTCTACGAGCCGCCCCCTCCCAAGAGCCCTGAAAGGGCGGCGCAATGCAAGGTTTGCCTCCGGTTAGTCCCGCTCGCGTGGTCCGAATGGGTTGGGGTCCCCGTTTCGCATTATTGTGCCCACGATGCTGGTATCTTGTGCCCTCGGATCTGGCCGGCTCTCTACGGGTTCTATCCATTCGATAGAAGAGCGCACCGTACCCAATGCTTCCGTCCGGTACCACATCCTGCGCATGAAATACGGGCCTGTGCCCCATTCGAGGAAGAACGGGTCTTCGTATAGCGCGGTGTGTCCGCCCTCAACTGGCCAATTGATGCTGACTTCGCGAATTACCGGCAGTTTTCGTCTATCGATGAGGAACGAGGAAAGGACCCCCTCTTCCAGGGAGATGTGTCCCAGAGTGACGGGATCATCGCATTCCGGTCCAAAGATGGAGAGGTATGGCCTCTCATCGAGTCGCACACCGATGCCATCCCAGATTTCGCGCACCCGCTCGGCCGATCTGGAACGCCCGCGCGTAACGGGAAAGAGATGTTCGAGAACAATCTTCGAGGGTATCAACAGCAACGTCAGTTCTTCGTCCGCATTCTGTGGGGACATGGCGTAGGACACCCCGTCCACCACGGTCTCCTCCCCGGAGGCTATGATAGTTCTCACGTATCCTTGCGGACCCCAGACCTGAATCTCGAACACGTCGCAAGCTTTGACATGGAATCCAAGACCCACAGTGCGTCCACTGACACCCAGCGATTGCCACCACCCTGGCAAGTGTTTGTCCAGGACGGTCAGCGACATCGTCCCTTTCACCGCGCCCGCATCCCATTCATTTCGCGCGAGACCCGCCAAGAGGTCCCCGTCTTCTTGCGACGTGTCTGGGGCGTCGTCGCGGCTGGAACGGTGGACTCCAAGGCTCGCACACCCTCCCGCGACTGCAAGTAGACAAAGAAGGCAGACCGTCAGCCGATTTGTCCGCATTAGATCATCCTCCTCGGAGAACTTGATGATATTGACAGACAGCCGTACGTGGCCGGTTAGTTCACTTGTACGAATCAAGAGGGACACAGAACTCGATTCATCCGTCAAAACAACTGTCTGTCCAGACTCCTGTACTGAATCGCCTCGCTCACGTGGTTATCCCGGATATCTTCGACGCCGTCGAGGTCGGCGAGGGTGCGGGCGACGCGGAGGACTTTGTCGTAGGCGCGGGCGCTGAACCCGAGCTGGTTGATGGCTTGCTCGAGGATCTTGCTGGCGCTTTCGCCGGTGGCGCAGTGTTCGCGCATGGCTTTCGAGTCGAGGTGCGCGTTGCAGATGAATGCGCCGTTGTACCGCGCGCGTTGGCGGTCGCGGGCCTCCTGCACCTGCTGCCGCACCTCCGCACTGGTGGGCCCGCTGGGGCGCCGGTCGGTCAGCTCTTCAAAACTCAGGGCGGGTACGTCCACGTGGATGTCGATGCGGTCCAACAGTGGCCCCGACAGACGCCCGACGTAGCGCTGCACCTCGCCGACGGAGCACCGGCATTGCCGCTTGGGATCGGTGCGGCATCCGCATGGGCAGGGGTTCATGGCGACCACGAGCATGAAACGGCTCGGGAAGGTGACGGAATACATCGCGCGCCGGATGTGGACGAGGCCCTCTTCGAGCGGCTGGCGCAGGACCTCCAGGGCGCTGCGGTTGAACTCCGGCAGCTCGTCGAGGAAGAGCACGCCGTGATGCGCGAGGCTGACTTCGCCGGGCGTGGGCTGCTGGCCCGCGCCGCCGCCGCTGATGGACACGGTGGTCGCGGTGTGGTGCGGTGAGCGGAACGGGCGCCGCACGATGAGGTTGCCCTTTTCCTTGACGCCATTCGCCACGCTGTAAATGCGCGTGGTTTCGAGCGCCTCCTCGAAGGTCATCGCGGGAAGAATGCCCGGCAATCGCGAGGCGAGCATCGTCTTGCCCGTTCCTGGCGGGCCGATCATCAGCAGATTGTGTCCGCCCGCGGCCGCCACGGTGAGGGCGCGTTTGACGTGGGCCTGGCCCTTCACCTCGGTCAGGTCCGGGATGTTGCGATGCGCCTGTTCGAGCACGGACTGCATGTCCGTACGGAAGGGCAGAACCTCCTGCACCCCGGACATGAAGGCAACGGCGTCGGTCAGGGTGGCCGCGGGGATCACCTCGACGCCGGGTACCACACCCGCCTCTTCGGCATTCGCTTCAGGCACCACGATGCCGCGAAGGCCACGGTCCCGCGAAGCGATGGCCATGGACAAAGCCCCCGCCACCGGGCGCAGCGATCCGTCCAGGGCCAGCTCGCCTGCGAGGGCGTAATCGTTGAAGCGCACGCCGGAGATCTGTTCGGACGCCGCCAGCATGCCCAGGGCAATGGGCAGGTCGAGCGCGCTGCCTTCCTTGCGGATGTCCGCGGGGGCGAGGTTGATAACCACGGTTCCGCGCGGATAGCGGAAGCCCGAGTTCTTGAGGGCGGACCCGACCCGTTCCCGGCTCTCCTTCACCGCCGCGTCGGGCAGGCCTACGAGGAAGTACTGCACTGTGCCGGGGTAGTTGTCCACCTCGATGGCAAGGGGATAGCCATCAATTCCCAGTACCGCGCACGATTGTACCCGCGCCAGCATTTTCTACATGCGTCCCCTGATGATGGCAAGCACCACTTCTGGAAGCATCTTAGTACGGGGACACAGCACATTCAAGAGCCGCGCGCCCGGGGCGACTGATCAGCTCAAGAGCCGGCAGGGATGCCGGCGCTCCTGGCAGCGCGCTCCCCGTAGGGGGCATTTGTTGCCGCCTTCATGCCTTCTCAATGATGAATTGGACGGAAACCAATCCCGAGCCGCACGAGTGTGATGGCGCAACCAGGAGCGCCTGCATCCCTGCCGGCTCTTGAACAAGCAGACAGCGATTGCCGTTTCGTTAAGAGGGCGGGAACCAATCCCGCCCTACGGGGAGCGCCGGGCCAGGAATGGGGAGGGGGCGGCGAAGTGTTCCACGCTTCATGCGCGCCGTCCGGTCTGGCGCGCGGGGTTGCCTGGAGCCCTCGGATTGACACACCGCCCCAATCGTGGAACAATGTGCGCGCTGTAAGCGCAAGGCGGCGGGAAAGGTGGCAATCCTGTGCCCCTGAAATCCCGTGGCAAACGTACATCTACTGTCATCCTGAACGAAGCGAATGACCGTCTCCCGGAGCAATCGGCTCCGGCGCGTTCCTTTGCTTACGCTCAGCATGACAGACATCGCATTTGACGTTTCTGCCACGGGCGCGCGGACGGGGAAGGGCCTGGCGCGTTTTACCAACGAAGGGAGCATCACGTGAGCACCGCAATCGAACATGTCCTGGATGAGACCCGTCATTTCGAGCCCGCACCGGAATTCAGCAAACTGGCCCACGTCAAATCGCTGGCCGAGTACGAGAGGCTCTACGAGCAGTCAATCGACGATCCGGAGACCTTCTGGGGAAACGCCGCCTCGGAACTGCACTGGTTCAAAAAATGGGATCGCGTTCTCAATGCAGACAACGCACCCTTCTTCAAATGGTTCGAGGGCGGCAAGACCAACCTCGCCTACAACTGCCTGGATCGCCATCTGAAAACCTGGCGCAAGAACAAGGCCGCGATCATCTGGGAGGGCGAACCCTACGGCCAGCGCAGCATCCTGACCTACCGTGAACTCCACCGGCAGGTCTCC
>JADLCA010000372.1 GCA_020847495.1 Candidatus Hydrogenedentota bacterium
CGGTATCCCGCTGTCTCACCGCCCAGACGTGCTGTTCACTTCACCGTGATGTCATAGGTAACGTCAAGCGTGAATGGGCCAAAGACGGGATTGTCCGACTCCACCGCGAACTGGATTGTGTGCTCTCCCACCGGTAATGGCGCGACCAGGAGCCAGTAACCGGCGCCAATGGCGAAGTTGGGCTGGCTTATCTCAGCGCCGAGGTCATCAAGCAAATCCGTGTCGGTCAAGGGGGTCGGACACGACTCAGCTCGATATGCGTCCAATCCGGTGATTGGGACACCGTCAATGGTGACGCTCATCGAGGTGGCGAAATCGACCTGGTAGTTGGCGATGAGCCGAATGAGTTCTTCGGCTGTCATGGCCGAGGCATCATAGCCCAATTCACCTGCCAACCATGATGCGTCATCGAGATCGTCCGGCGCCCACCAGAGACTGTTGAAGATCGGGAAGAACAGCGCCTTGCCGCGGGGAACGGTGACTACGCGGCTCGCCGACTCCCCGAAGGTACCAGCAAGAAACCAGACCGGCCCGCTTTGTCCAACGGCTGCAAACTGTCCGGTCTCGTCAAGAATCGGGTTTTCGGCCGCGGGGATGGACACGGCCCACGTCCACCATTCCGCGACCCAATCGCCATAGGTCAGGCCGTACGGTGTGCTTTGAGGGGGCAATATGCGCGGATTCGCATTGCCAGCAGCCTCCACGGGGGGCAGGATTGCTGTAAAAGCAAAGAGGACCACTGCTAGAGTGGCCCCTACCATGTACTTCAACAGCCGATTCTTACCTGTGCTCCATTGAGTTGTCATAGATGCTCCTTTCTTCCTGGGCATTGCGCCCTGATGCAGCCGGAACAGTTCCACCGTCTCGTCCATGGGAAACTGCTGATACCTCGTCAGCTCATCAAGTCCACTTCCCGCCTACATGCTTGAGCAAGGCCGTTGACAGAATGGGCCATGGCTGCGTGCCGGGTTGCCCACCCGCGGAACATCTCACTATTGACAAGCACGGTGCCGCCCAATACTTCGCTCAGAGCGTCTCTCCTTCTCGTCAAGCGAGATCCGGTCAGTTCGCGTTACGTTCGGGATCAGTTGTCACGCATCACCTGCCCCGCGGTTTTGCACCTACATGCATAAGAAGAAAAAGTTCGCAGTGGTTACAGAGCCGGACACGAGGTCACGTTTGCAGGCGGCGTCGTCACCCCAATGAGGCCGGGGCCGGCATGGGATCGACCCTTGGGGTTGTTTTGTCCCCTCGGGTGTAGACAATTGTCGGACTAATCGGGGGCGAGAAGAAGGGGCATGCAGCGAGACCATTACCGGTCTGCAGCGAATTCAGTGCAACCGGTGAGCTTGAGGAATTGTCTGGGGAATTGAACTCGCTTGAACGGCGCCAAAAGTCAAAATTGGATCTTCCGGGTTACAGCTTCGCCAGCGAGACTATAAGTTTCATGAGTTACCGCCTCAATCGCTTCTGGGCTCTCATCGAGAAAGGCCTCGTAGAGCAACGCACTTAGATTGAGGACAGTAGCGCGGTTGCGTTGATAACTTTCCCAATCAATATTCTCAAAATCTCCAAGTGCCGGTATGAGCTTTTCTCCGAGAAAGCCGATTGGCGGATCTACAAACACCATATGACCGGCGTTGTAGAGTGTAAAGTACCCCGCATTTGACTGAAGACCGTTGAAATTTGACCAGTTCGGCTCGATTATGTATTTGCGGTTGTCATACTCACCGGTCATGAAGAAGACCGGCGTGGCCACGGATTGAAAGTGCTCAGGGCCTTGCAGGCAGGTTTGGGCGGCCTTCAGCAGGACGACGTTGATGTTGTTGACCCACCAGTACTTTCCGACTCCTTCCTGGAGTACGATCGCGTCAACAATCTCATCGCAACCCAGCGAGTGTCCCTCGAGTCCGATGCGATCGGTGGCGATGACACCGCAGAGTGGCGAATAGACGTCCTCATTGATTTCAAAGATGGACCGAACCACAACGTCTAGAGAGTAGCTTCGATACGCAAACAGGTGATTCCGGAAGATGTCGCAGAGGTTCTGGTCTTGGATACCGCCGTTGTGAATCCCTTTGAAGAGACGAAACACCTCCCGGTAGTCCATGTCATCGGTGCCTTCGTATTCCTCCAAGTCCGTTCTGAGAGCTTCCATATTCACCTGCAAGGCCCGGAAATCGGCCTCAATCATTGGGTCTTCCATCGGCTCAAGACCGATGAAGTGCACGTAGTCTCCTTCGATGTCGGGCAAGAAGACTATGTGGCCGGCTTGCGCGAGGCTGCAGGCATACTCCGAGTAGACGAATGCGCCTGCGGAAAAGCCCGGCGCAATAACTACCGGACTCATGCATGAACTGCCCTCACTCTTGGGTACTGAAGGATACAGGACGGCGATTCTCATAGGTGTCGTGCCATCAAAGGCCGGTCTCTCTATAATCAGTGAATAGACCCCGTTCTCGGCTGATTGGCGCTTGATGTGTCCTTCGAAGTCCGCACCATCAGTTTGGGCTACCGCCGACAGTGGCACGTACCCTGGACCGGGTTCTATAGCCGAATTCACTGCAGGACAAGACATGAAAAACAGTGGCCAGATGACGATGCCTGCAATGCGGATAACGTACCGGCACTTGTTGCGCATTCTCACCGATCCCCCGCCAGTATCGAACCGATGCCTGAACTGAAGTTCACGTAAGGCAGTTGTCGTGTTTCGAGCGGTTTGGGCGCAGCGCCTGCCTGCTTGAACCCCGCCCGCCTCTGCGGATCTTGGTCACGGTGCGCCTAACAGCACCCCCCCCTTCGCTGACGATCGCGTTATCCATGGTGTTGGCCAGGTGAAGTAAGACCGGACCGCGTTGACCGAAAAACCTCATCGGAATTGCTCCATGTGAATGCATCTGCACTCGCTTAATGAAAGAAGAGAAGATCGGGGAAAGTTACAGAACGTATGTGTAGGAGACAGCAACGCGGAGATTTCGGCCAGGAGGTGATTGTGGCGCTTACGGCCGTGCTACAGCACGAGGACGAGGTTCTCAAAGACCTTCATTGCCCTAACGGAACGGGGGCCGCAATGTCTGGCGCCGGCTTACCCCCCTTGCAAAATGGGTAGATTCGGCGCACAATTTACGCAAGGGGACATTCAATTTCGACGAAGTGACCGTTACGTCTGCAAGGGAATTTGGGGTGGGAACGGGGGCTTGTCTCCATGATGCATTTCGAGACGACGCGCTGGAGTGTGGTGCGTGCGGCCGCGTCGTCACAACCATCCCAGGCTCGCCACGCCCTTGAAGCCCTTTGCCGCATTTACTGGTACCCGATTTACGCCTACATCCGGCGGCGGGGGAATTGTGCCGAAGATGCCAAAGACCTGACCCAGGAGTTCTTCGCACGTATTCTCGCAAGGGATGATCTGAAGAGCGCTGATCCCTCCAAGGGGCGATTCCGTTCGTTCCTGTTGGCTTGCGTTAATCACTTCTTGTCGAATGAGCGGGACCGAAGGACAACGCTCAAGCGCGGCGGCGCCGTGGTGTTTCTGCCTTTGGACTTTGCGGCGCTTGAACAACGGTACGTGAGTGGAGCGTGGCATGTTCTGTCCCCCGAGAAGATGTTTGACCGTGCCTGGGCACTGGCGACGGTTGAGTCGGCACTCTCCGGCTTACAGCGCGAATATGACAAGGCGGGAAAGGCAGTCCTGTTCGATCGTCTCAAGGGAACGTTGACCGGGCAGGAGGAGCGGGTTCCCTATCGTGAACTGGGTGTGGCGCTGGGTCTTACGGAAGGGGCGGTCAAGGTCGCGGCCCACCGGCTGCGGCAACGATATCGTCAAGTGCTGATTGACGAAATCACGCAGACCCTGGCCGAGGGGGAGAGCGTGGAAGAAGAACTGAAGCATCTGTTCTCAATGATTGGGGCGTAGACGGTAACCGTTGGATTGATTTGCTTCTCTCGAAAATGGGCGTGTGCGTGCCGTCGGAGGAGCATGGATGAAGGCACCCGCGATCTGCCCGGAATGTGGCTGCCCGCTTCTTACCCAAGTAGCAGACGGGCTATGTCCTCGTTGTTTGATGGGGCTCGCCTTGAAACCACAGACTGCGGCGGATGATGAGGACGAGCGTTGTCCGTCCGA
>JADLCA010000373.1 GCA_020847495.1 Candidatus Hydrogenedentota bacterium
TCATTCTTCAATTGCCGTTTCTTGGGTCCGATGGCACCGTCGAAGTGGAGAACTCGCCGCGAAGTATCACGCTCCATGCGAAGAACGGCGCGAAGGATCTCGACCTGCGGATCTTCGTGAGCGCCGTTCGCAACCTCATTGTCTTGTCCGGCGAGGGCCATGGTTTGGAGAAAGGCGATGTCGCCATTCGCCTTTACCGGCATCGCGACACCATCCTGCCGGGCGGCGAGCTGCATCCCACGGTCGGCGGTGGCAAAGCCCCTGATGACTTCGAGCAATTGGCGATGCCGAGAGCTGGCGCCGATGAAGATACGGCATGGATTGCGCAAGATTTCCCCGGCGAGATGACCTTTCCCTCCGGATTCACCGCGCTTCTCGCCGCGCGCGTGGCCGGGGCGTCCACAGCGATCGCGAGCGTGGAAGGCCAGAAGGGCCTGGGAATTCCAATGGTCGCCCCGCAGGAAGGGCGCCTCGATCACGCTACGACGAAGCGTTTCACGCCTATCAACGAATCGCCCGGCTCGGCATCCACCATCACGCTCTCCGCGCTGAGCGGACCTTTCGCGGTCTTCGTATGCCCGTCGACGACGCAGGATGATGCCGATCCGCTTCGGCACGCCATGCGCGAACTGGACCAAGCCGCGAGCGTAGGTGTCGAGGCGTTGTGGGAGGAGCACACGAAGCAACTGGACGCGTACGAAGCGCGTCCGCACGCGCGTGCGTGGAAAGCCGGAAGCCCATCCATCGCGGATGTGGTGTGGGGCGGCGTGCCGTACCGAGTCCGCCCCAGCGGTTACTACGGCGATGTGCCCTTGTGTTCCGTGGCGAGTACGAAGTTCTGTGTGCAGGACTCATCGAACTGGCACGGCGATTTCCATTTCAACGAGGTCGACGCCACCGGTCCTTGCATGCTGCGCCAATTCGACCAGCTCGATTCCTACTACCGCATGATCCTGACGCTGCTTCCCATGGCGCAGGCGAATGCCCGCGATGTTTATGCCAGTCCCGGGGCGATGTACCCGCTCGTGCATTACCCGCTAAAAGCCGATTCCGTTGTGCGGACGCACCTGACGTGGGAGCAGAGCATGGAGATCACCGCCCTGCTGACAAGGCCTTTCTGGTTGCGTTTCCAATATACGTGGGACAAGGACTTTCTGCGTGACCTGGCATATCCTGTGCTGCGCGAAGGTGCGCGCTTCTACGTCTCCATACTGAAAGAGGAGACCGATGGGTTCTACCACGTCATCCCAACCGTGTCGCCCGAGCATCGCGGAATCACGAAGAACTTCCAGTTCAACCGCGACAGTCAATCGGCCCTCACGCTCATTCGCTATCATTTGCGCGCGGCAGCCGAGGCGGCGCGTATTCTCGGTGTCGATTCCGATGAGGCCGCAACTTGGGCGGATCGCGCGAACCACCTGGCGCCGTATCCAACCTATGAGGGGCCTCAAGGCACGGTCTACATGGACGTGGCCGGTGGTGAGCCTATCGAGTTCAATATCCCGGTTCCGCTGTCAGCTGTCTTCTGGGGCGACGACATCGGCCTCGACTCTCCGCCGGAAGTTCAGGAACTTGCCCTGCGCACGCTTGAGCAGATCAACGTGTGGGTGCCGCACCGCGGCTATCTCTCGCGCGTGCGTGCACGCCTCGGAATCGTGGGCCCAGACGACAATGTGGGACTGGAGCATCTTCTTCAGTCTCACACGGGATTCATTCGCGTCTTTCCCGCGGTGCCGCCTGACTTCGAGGGAGGCTTCGAGAACCTCGGCGCGCAAGGCGCTTTCATTGTGGCCTCGGAGCGGAAGGGAGGGGCCGTATCGTACGTGCGGCTTCAGTCGCTGGCGGGCAACACCTGCAAACTGATCAATCCGTGGCCAGGGAAGGCGCTCTCGGTTACCGACACGTCAAACGACGCGGTCCAACGCGTCGAAACATCGGAGAGGTATGCAAATCTGACGACGGAGGCGGGACACACGTACGAGATAGTCGCCGCGGATTAGCCGGCAGGTATTGGAGGCGTTTCGTCTTGCCAATCCACAAAGTACTCGCGAAATGCGGCCTCGAAATCATCCATGACTTGCTGCATTGGCGGTGCGGCGCCTAGTAGTTGCCGCAACGTCGTCACCGGCTTGTCGCCGATCCCGCACGGAACGATGAATCCAAAATGTTCCATGATCGGATCGACATTCAGTGCGATGCCATGGTACGTCACCCAATTGTGAATGCCCACGCCGATCGCCGCGACTTTGGCGCCGCCCACCCACACGCCTGTCCGCCCTTCCTCGCGACCCGCGTGGAGTCCGTACCCTGCAAGCTGATTGATGAGCACTTGCTCCAGCGAACGCAGATACCAGCGAATCGATAGCTTCCACTGCTTCAAGTCCAGCACCGGATATGCTACGAGCTGCCCTGGCCCGTGATACGTCACATCGCCGCCGCGGTCCACCTTTTCCAACGCGATGCCTCGCGCCGCCAATGCCTCGGGTGACACCAGAAGATTGCCGGACTGAAAGTTGCGCCCCATCGTCAGCACGGGCTCGTGTTCCAGCAGAAACAGGGCATTGCCTGCCTCTCCGGCTTCAACGGCTTTGGAACGCGCCTTCTGCAAGTCCAATCCATGCGCATAGGAGATCAATCCGTCGAGCCGTAGTGTCTGAATCTCGTGATGCATCATGAGTTCCCGTGCGTGATTTGTCCATGGATGCTAGCAGCCCGCCGCTTCCCAGACAAGCAGGATACAAGAGCACAGCCAAGGGCGGCTATGCCACACGTCTATCTCCCCAGGGAAGACGGCGTCCAATTCGTAGTGGTTTTGTGCACTGTCGAATACCCTGAGATGAATGACACTCTGAAGTGCGTGGGGCAAGTGCGTGTGGCACAGTTGCCTCGACTGTGCTCTTGATGCTCCCGCGGACGCTGCATTAGGCTTGACCTGGCCCTTTACCCGAAAGCATGATGGACTCTTCCGGCCGAGGCACGAAGTGCACGGTGCTGCCAAAAGCTACTGGTTCGCACTCTGCCGACGAGATCAGGTATGTTTTGAGTGCTATATAAGTCCCCCTTTGGAGGGGGTGTAGGGGGATGTTCTTCTCTTTCAATTCCACCGGAGAAGGGGAATCGGCCATGTCATATTCGCGCAGACTATTCGCAGTCTTCGTGTTCGCCACAGTATCCATCCTCATCGTCTCGCCAGCCACGGCAGACCCCTCTCCCGCAGTAGTCGTTTCGCCCAAACATGCCTCTGCATTGGAAGCTTTCGCCGCGCGCGAAGTGCAGCGCTATATCTACGTGCGCACCGGCACGCTGCTGCCTTTCGCAAACAAGCCCGGCAAGCGCGACGCTATCATACTTGCGCAGAAGTCTGATCCCTTGTTGGACTCGATTCGCGCTGAGGGTCAGCTTGATGTTCTGGAAGAACAAGATTACCTCTTGCGTACCGTGCGCGATGAGAATGGCCGCAGCACCATCTACCTCGTGGGAGGTTGCGAAACCGCTGTTCTCTACGCCGCCTACCGTTTCGCGGAGCATCTCGGCGTGCGCTTCTATCTCCACGGCGACGTGATCCCCGATGAAAGTATCCTCTTCGTCTTGCCCGATCTCGATGAGATGGCCTCGCCGCTCTTTCCACTTCGCGGCATCCAGCCTTTCCACGATTTTCCCGAAGGACCGGACTGGTGGAACATGAACAACTACAAAGCCATCATCGGCCAGCTCCCCAAATTGCGCATGAACTTCCTCGGACTGCATACGTACCCCGAGAATCGGCCCAACGCCGAACCCACGGTGTGGATAGGACGCACGGATGACGTGGAGCCGGACGGTGGCGTTTCCTTCAGCTATCCCGCGAGTTATTACAACACTGCAATGAATGTGGGCTGGGGGCTCCAGGCGAAGAAGACCAGCGACTACTACTGCGGCGCGGGGGCGCTTTTTGATCGCGATGACTTCGGGTCCGAAGTTATGCACGGCCTCACGCCAATGCCTGATGCCCCCGAGGCATGCAATGAGGTCTTCGAGCGTGCGGGCGTGATGTTGCGCGACGCGTTCAAACACGCATCAGTGCTCGGAGTGAAGACCTGCGTTGGCACCGAAACCCCGCTTGTCGTTCCCAAGCGCGTGCAAGAAAGAATCTCTCCCGGAAACACCGTCCCTGGGAACGCCGGGCACCAGCCCGGCTCTTCCTCCGCAGAGGACCTCTACGCCGGCATGTTCACTCGCATCATGAAGGCTTACCCGATCGACTACTACTGGTTCTGGACGCCTGAGACGTGGACTTGGGAAGGCACCACGCAGGAGGACACGCAAAAGACCATCGACGACATCCTTGCCGCGAAGGCCGCGGCTGAACGCGTGGGCGCGCCGTTCCAGCTCGCCACTTGCGGCTGGGTGCTGGGCCCGCAGTTTGACCGCGCGTATCTCGACAAAGCCCTGCCCAAAGACTTCGCCGTGAGTTGTATCAGCCGTGCCGTCGGACACGACCCCGTCGAGCCTGCTTTCGCGCAGATCAGCGGACGTGACAAGTGGGCCATTCCCTGGCTCGAAGACGACCCCGCCATGACCTCGCCGCAACTGTGGGTAGCCCGTATGCGGCGCGATGCACGCGATGCGCTCGACTACGGCTGCACCGGCCTTATGGGCATTCATTGGCGCACGCGGATCCTCGGGCCGAATGTCGCGGCCCTCGCGCAGGCCGCATGGGACCAGAGCGGCTGGACGGAGCCGGAGCGCAAGACCGGGCCAGTGGGCGGGCGCGTGGCGCAGTTTTCGCAAACCGATTTTGCGGATACCGCGGACGATGCCCTCTACCAATCGGTCCGCTACGACATGTCCGCATACGCGATTGAAGTGCCCAATGGCCGCTACACCGTGACGCTCCACCTCTGCGAGCCGTATTACCGCGAACCCGGCAAGCGCATCTTCGGCTATCGCGTCGAGAACACAGCGCCGGTCGAACACCTCGATATTCTCGCCTCAATTGGGCCGGATCGCGCCATGGTCAAGACAGTCGAAAACGTGACAGTCGAGGATGGCACGCTCGACATCAACTTCATCAAGGAAATGGAGTTTCCCTGCGTTGCCGCGATTGAAGTGGTGGGGGAGACTTTCGCCCAACGCATCAACTGCGGCGGCCCCGCGATTGGCGATTTCATTGCCGATCCCGAACCCGTGATCGCAGGTCCGTTACCGGATGATTTCTACAGCGACTGGGCCGCGAGCGAATTCGGATCCGAAGTGGGGGGGGACGCAGCCCGTATCCTCAGCGCACTCGATGGGAAACTGCCCGTGCCATCCGCGTGGATCGGCGGTCCCGGAGGCTACACGCCCGACGAGAAGCCGTGGGACGAGGTGAAGAAAGAGTATGCGTTCGTAGACGATCTCGCCGCCTTGCGCGATCGAATCACAACCCCCGGAAATCTCGCACGCTTCGACTACTGGCTCAGCACCTTTGAATACCTCCGCGCCAGCGCGAAAGTCCGCTGCGCCTGGGGCGCCTTCAACGCGGCGATGAAGAGCGTCGAAGAGAAGGCCATCGCAAAGGTTGATACGCCACGTGACGACACTCGGGCCGCGGCGGAACATCCCCCTCGACACTTCGTGTCTGCCCCCTTCAAAGGGGGACCTAATGGCGCCAGCTTCGCGGCGCATCACACTCAGCCAGATACTTGGTTTCTCCCCGTCCGCTCTTCCCCAGAACCCGCAACGCGGGTCGAACAAGGTCCCCCTTTGAAGGGGGCAGGCCCGCAGGGCCGAGGGGGATGTTCTTCGCCCAGCGCCTTGCTCGCTCAATTGGCCTTCGCCGCCTCCGCGCCAAACAACACCAAAGCCCAACTCGCCCGTGATGTCGCATTACCCCGCTGGTTGGAATTGATCGACGCCGTCCGAGAGATGTACGGTTACCTCCTGGCCACTGTGAACACCACCGGCGAAATGGGCACCGTCTGTAACTGGGAACAACACACCTTCCCCGCACTCCTCGACGAGACGGCCGCCAAACTCAGCGCCGCCCTCGGCGAACCCATTTCCCCGGACAACTACCTGAGCCGCACCTACGAAGGCGAACCCCGCATCATAGTCCCCGCAGTCCGCACCGCCGTGTCCAAGGGCGAAGACCTGGTCATCCCCATCATCATTCTCGACGACCAACCGCCCCGCGAAGTGACCATCCACTACCGCCCGCTGCGTGCCAAGAAATACACGACCAAAAGCGCTGAACATGTGGGGAGGAATACGTATCAGGCCAGGATTCCGGCGGAGGAGTTTCCACAAACAGGAGTCGAATACCACGTCGAAGCCTCGACGCAGGAGGGTGAGATGATCCAATGGCCCGCCAGTGGAGGCACGATCAACCAATCAGTGATTCTGAGCCTCTGAGTATGCCCGAGGAATTCACGGACTGATTCAACTTGCCGAATGGTGCTTGTCCGTAGCTGCAGTGTGGCAAATTTTACAGGTTGTCCGGGGGTATTTGCCCGAGAGGCGGATCGGCGCCACATAATAGCAATGACTTCCAGTGCCATTGCGGGCTTCAGCGAATGGAATCCGCCTCCAACTCTCCAGGTTCAAGGTCCGGAACGATTCGATGGTAGACGAGTCGTTCCGACTCTTCGCCGGTCAAGATTATCTGGTCGCCCCTAACCTTCATTTGAGATTTGGGGTCGTTTTCACCTGCGCCTGTCTCAAGGATCAAGAACTCACCATCAAAATGGTAGCGCCCATGCGAAACTCCATTCTCGGTAGTTGGCCATTCTTCTGGCGCCGGCCATGTTGCGGCACTTCCATCCAAGTAGAATCGGACATAGAACTCGAAGGGTGCGGGTTGAGCGTCGACCTGCACCCACCTCCAAGTGCCAATAAGCCTTGTGGCCATGGAATTAGTGGAACTGGTTGTGACGCTGCTACAACCACTCAGAAAGACTGCAGAGAACGTGAAGCAGAGCAAGACTCTACGCATCGGTATGTCCCTCCCAGTGGATAGGGGAACGGCGCCATCAGGGGCAGACCGCGCGATTAGGGTGCCCCCAGCCACACTGTTCTTCACCAAATCGCTCAGACCGCTTCACGCGAATGGTTTCGCTCGGCGCTTACTACCTTTCTGACGAGAACCGGCGGCGTATCTCGTCACTAGAAATCCCCCCTTCGACTCAGACGGATGTTCGGGAGCGTTCGATGAGGTCGACAATCTGCGGATTAGTGCTCAGGCATGCGGTTTCGAGGTCCGTGTTATCGACCGGCGCCAGCGCGGCAACGGGTTGTCCTTGGTACTCCACGATGATGGGGGCACCTGCAATCTTCGCGGCGTGCTCCGCCAAATCCACCGTCGTGTCTGTCATTTCGACAATCTCCATAGGTCCAACTCCAGGCCGCCAATCAGGACGTGATTGCGGGCCTCAATATTAATCGCCAGGACAATCACCACTGCTTCGGTTTCTTCCTTTTTGTCATAGTATACACAAAGATCCCCGATGCGAAGCTCCCGCGGTGCGACAGGTTGAATTGGAGACATCGGAAACGTGCACGGGAGATTCAGGGTAGGGGACCCTTGCATGTGATTCGGGTTCGCGTTGCCGGATTTGGCGCTGAAGGCGCCGTGCAACTTTAGCCACGGGCAGAGCGAAGCGGCGCCCCGGGTTTGGGCGAATCCCACAAGTGAAGCCCTGTAGGGGCGTCGCAGCGTCGATCACATCAACTCTTTGCGGCGCCCGTACAGGGCTGCCTAAGAGGGGAGGTGCCGACCAGGGGCGTTGCCCCTGGCTAGGGTTGCGTCACACCTTCGGTGTGTGAAGAGTCATTCGACGCACGCATCCGACTTCACCGTCTCGTCAGGAGGACCGGCGAGTCTGTAGGCTTGTGTCAAAGGCATGTCCGCTGGCACGTTGTGCGCTCCCAATTTCAATGGCGGTCACAGATTGTGTCCACACGGAGAACCGCACTGTTCACACGCCGCAGCGAAACGAGGTGTTAATCCACCGATTGCACCGATTCAAGAAGGAGAGTTGTTGAGGTGGCATGGGCATCTTGCCCATGGTCTTTGATTCACGTGAACGGAAGAGTAAGAAAGAGGAGCTCGCGTCTGGCCTTACTCCACCGCCTTTGCCATAGCCGGATTTCAAGACCA
>JADLCA010000374.1 GCA_020847495.1 Candidatus Hydrogenedentota bacterium
AGTAGGTCGAGGTCATCTGGAAACGTGTGACTAAGCCCTTGAATCCCGACGCGCATACTCTCGATGCTGGTGCCAGAGGCTCCGCGGTCTCCACCGCCACCGCCCCCGATCCCTGCCACTTCAATCACCGATGAATAGGGCGTCGCGGGACCGGCGTCCGGCAGCTCCACCCCTCCATTGCTGTATACATCCGCGCTCAAAGCACGATCGACCTCGACCGCCGGATCCTCGTCCGGTACGAACTTGAGCCTAATATTGTCGATCAAGGCCGCCGTCCGAAAGTCGTACGCGACACCACCGCGGTCAGCGTCAACAGCAATGGATAGTTTTACGAACTGCGCATTGGCCTGGTAAGGATCATCAGCCAAACTAATAGTCGTTGACTGCCAGCCAGTCGCCCATACTCCCGTGCATCCGGCCGGTAGGCCATCGCGCACAAAGTCAGAGCATGCCAACGCAGTCGGAACAGCTGATGCACAATACAGATTGTCCACATACTGAAAGCCAGCTAACGCAGGTGTCCGGTCTGTAGATGGCCGTACTTCTATGAACGGCAGAGGCGTACCGCACACTTGGGGCAGGTTCGGCATTACGAAATTGAAATCAAACGAGATGGACTCCAAGCGCCTCCCGCGAAGGCATATCGTCTGTTCTATGAAGCCGCCGAAATGGAGAGTGTTTGCCGCTAAGTCTATCCGAGCCATGTACTTGCCCTTTGTTGGTAAAAACGGCCCAAACTGGCGCATGACCCTCGGGTAGGGCGGATAGGAGCCTCCCTCCCGCCACCCGCTAAAGTCGCCTTGCTCGAAGCTGCCGTTGAAGAACTCATCAGGCGGAAGCAATGCCCCGGCCTTGCTCGGATGAAGGATAAGCTGAGCGCAACCAAAGTAAAAGTCGGGATAGTTTGGGTCCTGCGCATCGCACCGTCCGTTTGGATACGCAGCGGCAAATGCTGACTCGATGTCAACACCGGGCACATACAGCCACTTCGACAAGACGTTGTAAGCGACCTCTGTCAGGAGTTCAGAATGGCCATACTGCTCATGTGCTATGAGAGAGTTCACACCTGAGGCAATGAATGCAGGACGCATTGCACCGTTCGCCGAATGGCACGAAGCGGCGGCGACCACACTGTTGGGATACCCATCTCGCGTGGCGTAACCGGTTACGAAGCTCGGCCTGAAGAAAAACAGGTTCACAACATCCGAAAACGGGTCTCCCCCCAGGATGTTAGGTCTGTACTCAATCACGCCCGCACGTTGCGTTCGCAAGTCACGCATGTTGTGCATGCGTCTATCGGGCGTCGCCTCTTCACCTGTAAAGGTAAGATTCGTCCAACTGTGCCCCATGAGCACGACAATGCCGTACTCTGACATGGTTTTGTAGGCATCAAGTGTGGCGTCAGTGAACGTATACGTGTCAACGTCGAAGTCGCCGCACGCCCCATTGAACAACTGCTCGAATCCTTCCCAAGCCGGCACGCCATCTGGCAAGTTGAAGAAGAAAGGATCCAAGATAATCACTTTGTTATTGCCAATGGGTCTCGGCGTGGACCCTGCTCTCGCAGGCTGATTCGCTTTCCTGTACTGCACGGGAGAAAACGCCACCGGCATTGGCTCTCCTCGTGCCGTCTGCGGCGCAGCGGTTGACGCAGATGGAGATCGTCGTTTCGCCAGGGAGGTCTTACCCTTGGACGATGAACCGAGCGGCGTCACGTTCTCGAGCATGACGCCTCCGAGTAGCCCAGACGCCAATTCGAATTGCAGGAGCGAGCCGTTCCCGTCGAGGGAAGCACCCACGACCTCGGGATCAGAAACAACGTACTGTAGCGCTGCGTTTGCTGCTCCTTCGTTCCCGAGGCTCGGCTTGAGAGACATGTAGACCGACCGGGCCTGTGACTGGAGATTGTCCTGATACTCAAACTGGGCACTCGTGAATGGAACAAGTACCTCGAGGGTAATCATCGGCGACAAGGACACAACGGTCGCCTGTGTAGTACGGACTCTATAAAACTGGAGCTCGTCCGTGGATGAACCGAAGACACCTTTCAGGCTGAAGATGCCGTCTCCGGGCGCGCCATCGCCGTCAGCGGGCAATCCACTATCGGCCATCGGGCCCACCGTTGAGATGAAGTCGCCCTCGGCTGTCACACGCTCCAGTACGGGCAGAAGTGCTCCTGAGTCGTCGCTCTGGTAGCTAGTAAGTCGAGCCGAGATGATGACTTCCGTTGGGATGCCGGTTGGTACCCAGTCCGGGACCGTGCGAAACTCGCTAACCGCAATTTGCTCGGAAGCGATTGCCACGAGCACTCCCTTGCCCGAACCTTCGACCACGGAAATAGCAATTGAATTGTGCTAGTAGAGGTCCACCTTTCGAGAGACTACCGGGACATTCGGTTCAAAGTCTGCCGGTTCAATGACCAGGTGTCCATTGAGCGAGACCGTGGCGCTCCCATTGGCTTGGTCAACCGCCTGCACTATAAGCGTAGCATTCTGTAGATTATGCTCGCCGGCATAGCATTGAACGTCGACCAGTCCTTCGGACGCAGTGTACTTGTAGGGACCGAATATGTATTGAGCAGCCGGGTCGAGTCCAAGGATCCGATCCGCATCTGGACGGGCGGTGGGTAGTGGGCGAGCCGCAACCTGGAATGCACAGGCTACCAGTCCATTCAGGACAAGGCAGAGCACCAAGGGGCAAGGGAGAGGGGAGGAACTCTTAAGCACAGGGCTTCTCGACTATCGGTCAGAATGTGGAATGATCGGAAGGTGGGCGCGCACGTAGGAGTGACGCATCAATCCAGAAGACGGGACCCAAGGAACTCTAACCAAGACTGTATCCACGACTATCTAGGATACTGGAACACCAGATTACCTATCTCGCCGGACTTATATTCGATCGAAACAACGTTGTCGGAATCTTCAAGTGTGGCTGTTTTCACCAGGGCATTGCTCTTGAC
>JADLCA010000375.1 GCA_020847495.1 Candidatus Hydrogenedentota bacterium
CGGCAGCGCTGGCAGGCGGGCCCAGTTCAGCGTCCGAATCGACCTCGCGCGCGACACCGTACTTTGGCGCGCGCTCCGGTGAGGCGTGCTCCAGGAATCCCCCGATGATCTTCCTCATGACATCCACTTCCAGGAGGAAGGCATCATGCCCGTAGTCTGACTGGATGTTGCAGTACGTTACATCCTTGCGCTGGCGCGTCAGGCTGTTCACCACCTGCTGGGACTGGTACGGCGGGTAGAGCCAGTCCGAGGAGTACGAAAGTACCATGACCTTGCTTTGAACCCGCGCCATCGCATCATCCAGTGATCCGTACGGTGCGGACACGTCGAAGTAGTTGATCGCTTTCGTAATGTAAAGATAACTGTTCGCATCGAAGCGGTTGACGAATTGTTCTCCCTGGTAGTCCAGGTAGGTTTCGACGGAGAACTCGCTCGAGAAGTCGTAGCTGTACTCGCTGGTGCTTCGCAGTGCGCGGCCGAACTTCAGGCGCATGGAGTCGTCGCTGAGATACGTGATGTGCGCCAGCATCCGCGCGATGGACAGCCCCTGCACGGGTTGCTCGCCGGTGCTGTAGTAATCCCCCTCGTTGAAGGCACTATCCGCCTGAATGGCGTGACGGCCCACCGCGTCAAAGGCGATGGCCTGGGCGCTCAAGAGCGGAGTCGATGCGATTACGATGGCCGACTGGACCATCTCGGGGTAGCTGGTCATCCATTCCAAGGTCTGCATGCCGCCCATGGACCCGCCGGCCACGCTCAACAGCTTGGAAATCCCCAGGTGCTTAATCAACTCGCGTTGTGCCTTCACCATGTCCCCGATGGTGATGACCGGAAAACTCAGACCGTACGCTTCTTTCGTTTCGGGATTGATTGACGAGGGACCTGTCGAGCCTTGGCACCCGCCAATAACATTCGAGCAAATGACGAAATACCGGTTGGTATCGAACCCTTTGCCAGGGCCAATCATATTGTCCCACCAGCCAGGCTTTCGGTCGTCTTCGGAATGAAAACCCGCGGCGTGGGCGTCGCCGGAAAGGGCGTGCACAATGAGTATAGCGTTACTCTTGTCCGCGTTCAGAGAGCCGTAGGTCTCGTACGCCAGCGTGATGGGACCCAACGTGTCCCCACAGTCCAGCTTCAACTCATTGGGCGGCTCGGCAAAGGTAAAATACTGCGTGGTGACCACGCCGACCGATCCCTCTTCTGACATACCTGCGATCCCCGTGCAATGGAAAACCGGCGCGCAGTCTCACGGACGGCGCGCCGGGCCGATACTTCAAATCCTACTTCGCGGATGCGGCGAGCGCCTGGTCGAAGTCTGCGAGAATGTCGTCGATATCTTCAAGACCCACGGATATGCGCACCATGTTCGGTGTCACCCCCGCGGCCTCCTGCTCCTGCGCATTCAACTGCTGGTGCGTGGTGGACGAAGGATGGATGACGAGGGTCTTCGCGTCCAGAACGTTCGCGAGGTGCGAGGCCAGCTTGCAGCTGTCAATGAACTTCACGCCCGCTTCGTAGCCCCCTTTGATGCCGAACGTCATGATGGCGCCCTGTCCATTGGGCAGGTACTTCATCGCCCGCGCATAGTCCTTGTGGCTCTTCAAACCGGGGTAGTTCACCCATTCCACACCTTTGTGTTGCTCCAGATGTTCCGCCACCTTCAGCGCGTTTTCGCAGTGGCGCGGCGCACGGAGGTGCAGGGTTTCAAGGCCTTGCAGGAACATGAAGGCATTGAAAGGCGACATCGCCGGACCCATGTCGCGCAGCAGGGTCACGCGCGCCTTGATGATGTACGAGATGTTGCCGATGGGTTTCATGGCCTCGTAGAACTTCACGCCATGGTAACTCTCGCAGGGCTCCGTCAGCTCCGGGAACTTCCCGTTGTTCCAGTCGAACTTGCCGCTGTCGATGATGACGCCGCCGATGGAGGTTCCGTGGCCGCCGATAATCTTCGTGGCCGAATGCACCGAGATGTCCGCGCCGAAGTCGAAGGGGCGGAAGAGCAGGGGAGAGGTCACCGTGTTGTCGACAATGAACGGGATTCCATGGTTGTGCGCGACCTTCGCGATGGCCTCGAAGTCCACCACGTCTCCCGCCGGGTTTCCGATGGATTCCACATAGAGGAACCGCGTCTTGTCATCGATGCGCGCCTCGAAATTCTTCGGGTCGCTGGCATCCACGAAGCGGCCTTCGATCCCGAAATCCTTGAAGGTGTGGTGAAACAGGTTGTACGTTCCGCCGTACAGCGTCTGTGACGAAACGAAGTTCTGGCCGGCCTTGCAGATGTTCATGCATGCCAGCGTAATCGCCGCCGAACCCGAAGCCAGCCCCAGCGCGCCCACGCCTCCTTCCAGAACGGTCATGCGTTTCTCAAACACATCCACCGTCGGATTCATAATGCGTGAGTAGATGTTGCCGAACTCCTGCAGCCCAAACCAGCGCGCTGCGTGGGCCGCGTCGTTGAACACATAGGAGGTCGTCTGATAAATCGGCACCGCCCGCGCGTTGGTCGTCGGGTCGGGCTCCTGCCCGCCATGCAGTGCCAAGGTCCCCAGCTTGTAATTCTTGTCCGCCATGCAGCTTCGTCTCCCTTATGCGCTTTATCCCTCAAACAGAGGTGTTGACAGATACCTTTCGCCCGAATCAGGCAGCACCACGACGATGGTCTTTCCTTCAAACTCGTCCCTGGCGGCAAGCCGCAGGGCAACCGCGGCCGCAGCCCCGCAACTGATTCCGCTGATAAGCCCTTCTTCACGCGCCAGCCGGCGAGCCGTATCAAACGCCTCGTCGTTGCTCACCTGCTCCACCCGGTCCACCAGACTCATGTCCAGCACGTCCGGCCTGAATCCCGCGCCGATTCCCTGGATCTTGTGCGGGCCCGGCTTTCCGCCCGACAAAACCGGCGAGCCTTCGGGCTCCACGGCCACACTGAGAATGGGTTTGCCCTTCTCTTTCTTGATAAAACGGGAGATGCCGGTGATTGTGCCACCCGTGCCTACTCCAGCCACCAGCACGTCGATCGCCCCATCCGTGTCGTTCCAGATCTCCGGCCCGGTGGTCTTCTGGTGGATCTCGGGATTCGCGGGGTTCTTGAACTGCTGCGGCAGCAGGTAATCCGGGTGCTCGGCCAGGATCTGCTCCGCTTGCGCAATGGCCCCTGGCATGCCCTTGTCACCCGGAGTCAGTACCAATTGCGCACCGAATGCCTTCAACATCTGCCGCCGTTCAATGCTCATCGTCTCCGGCATGGTCAACACGAGATTATACCCGCGCGTCGCGGCCACAAAGGCCAGGGCGATACCTGTGTTGCCCGAAGTCGGCTCAACAATAGTCCCGCCTGGTTTGAGCACGCCGCGCTTCTCGGCGTCCCAAATCATCGCGGCGCCGATCCTGCATTTCACAGAATAGGCGGGATTTCGCCCTTCCACTTTCCCGTAGACCTTGGCCTTGAGCCCAGCACTCAACCGGTGCAGGTTCACTAGCGGCGTATTACCGATGCTAAAGCTGGCATCCTCATAGACACGCATGATTAGAATCCCTCCTGAAGCCGGTTCCGGCCCGGCAGCCACGCAAATACCGCGACGTGGCACGCTCTGGAACTCATTGCCGTACGCGGGGGTAGTAGCCGAGATGGTAGCACCCGCACCCCATTGAGTCAAACGTCCGGATACAGTCTGGACCACCTGGAGCACCGCAATCCGGAAGAGGCCGCCGAGATTGTTGCA
>JADLCA010000376.1 GCA_020847495.1 Candidatus Hydrogenedentota bacterium
CTCTTGTCTTGTTTATCGTGTCCCCGGCGGTATATGCCCAGCCCACCGGTTTCCCCGGTTTGCCCTTGGAGGTGGATGCGGAGAGTGGGGCGGAGGTCTACTTGCTGGGCGCAGACGAGCGGCCCGCCGACGACATTTACGGCGAGCAACCGTATGGCGATGCCACTGGCCGGCGCATCGCCATCCGCTACTATCCTTCAGAAGGCAAGCCCGGCGGCATCAACATTCTGGATTTGCAGGATGGTTCAAATCACGAAATCCTTTCGGGCAATCCGCCCTTCCCTGCCTTTCACGCATGGGGCGAGTGGCTGTATTACGCCCAGCCGGTTGAGGGCAAAAACACGCTGCGGCGCTGCAACTACCTGAGCCTCGAAGTGGAGAATGTGGCAGAGCTTCCGGCGGAGCGCGGCAGCTACAGCTATGGCACGGTTTCCCCCGATCACCGCTACTACGCCGTGAGCGTGGCGCCGCCAGAAGGTGGTCCGTCTCAGGTGCACTTGCTCGATTTGAACACGAATCAATGGAGCGTCTTACTGAACAAGGTGGGTTATCACGCGAAGCACGAGCAGTTCTCCCGCGATGGACGCAACCGGGTGTTGATTCAACTGAATCAGATGCCGGACGTGAAGGTCGTGTTGCTCAGCGAACTGGGAATCGACGGCACCGAGCGCCCCTTTCCCGCTGACCAGCCTTATACCCTGCGCCCGACGGGGCATGAAGCGTGGATTGGAGCAAGCACCGAGATCTTCTTTTCCACCGCCGTTGACGAAAAGCTGAACGGCAACATCTGGCGCGGCAAGGTGGGCGACGAAAGGCCCGCGCTGGTGTATACCGGGAAACGCTTCATGCATGTGAGCGTATCCCGCGATGGGAAGTACTGGATTGGCGATGTCAGCGAAGACGGTACCCCAATCTACATTGGCAGCTTCGAATCAGGCCGCTGTCAACGCGCCTGTTTCAGTTATACGGAGTCTGACGGCAAGCAATGGAGTCACACCCACCCCTCCCTGACCGCGGATAACCAATGGCTGATATTTGGCGCGCGCCGAAACGGCCACCCGCAAGTGTACGGCGCAAAGCTGAAAGACGGTTGGCTCGACAGTCTGTGATCTCGTGTTTCACTGATGGGTCTCTCGTCACAACCCGTTCTTGTATTGCCACGGCTGAGATTCACATCGAGCATTGCCCGTGAGACAACTGCCAATCATTGCAGCACTTCGCCCTTCGTGATCACCGTCACGTACGCCCGCGGATTCGCTCCGCTGTCGGTCGTGCACTCCACGGCAATCGGGTTTTCGCCGGGCGCGAGCAGGGGGACGCTGCCTGCGGGCTTGACCTCCGTGAGAAGCGCTCCGTCGCTGCCATAGAGTTTGCAGTCATCCATTGAGCGGAATTCGAGATAGCTCCCGCTTTCGATAGCGACGGGGAATGTGATGGTCCCGCCACCAACCGTTACCTTCGGGTTCACAAGCTTCGCTTTGGCGAGCGGCAGTGCCTTGACAGGACTCAGGTAGCACGCCACTTTCTTGCCCTGGGGCAGGAGGTTGTACCAAAGAGATAACGTCTCGACCTGACTATAGTCCACGGTCTCGCGGTAGATGGCATAGGCGTGACCCCGGTAGGGCCACGCAAAATCATCGATGTGTCCGCCTTCGGGTTCCACCAGTTCGAAGTAGCGCCAGCCCGTGAAATCCACCTTCACATAGTGATCGCCGTAGCCGAGCGAGGTCGTGTGCAACGGGCTGCGTAGCTGGAGATTCAATAGTTCACCCTGGCCATCGCCATGCACCCACACGCCAAGCCCTTGCTTCTGGGCGATATTGATAGGCGGGGCGAAGGTGCGGCCTATTTTGGCCCATGCGCCATCGGGTTCCGCGCGATTGCTGAATGCGGTGAAAAGGCCGCTCACGGCTCCGGACTTCACGGTATCCGAGGCGTTGGCAAGTTCCGCGGATACATCGGCCTGATTCTCATGAACGGTGAAGGCGTCGGACGCGGTGAAGTCTTCGAGCACCGTCGCGTCCGGGGCATCATAGGGTGCGACGCACATGAGCGCTTCGATGCGCAGCGCGAGCGGTTGTTCACTGAAACGGTTTTCGACCTTCCACTGGTTGCTCCATCCGTCCATGCCCTGGACCTTGTGACGCTCATAACGAACCGGGCGAAACTGCCATTTCCCTTCTGCCTGCTCCAGCGTGAATTCTTCGCCCGGGGTGCGCAGACGTGCACGGATGGACTCCGGGAAATAGCGGCTGAGGCGGAGTTCCTCGTATTGCCTGAAGATGGGCGCGAGCCGTTGGTGAAAGGGCACGGTTGCCAGTGTTTCGGGGGTCATGCCCATCAACGAGATGCTGTTGTCGTTGGCGAGACACTTGCCCATCAAATACTCGATGTCGTCGGGGAAGGTCGGCTCTACCTGGATGTCTCCGCCAGTTTTGACGGCCCACCAGCCCAGGTTCATGGGAAGAAACATCCCTGCCGCCTGGTTGTTCGCGGTGCTGTGGATATCGATGAAGCGCTTGTGCCACCGCGAAGGGTGATCCCATGCGCCCATGCGGCCACGGACGTACCAAAGATGGTGGTGGAAGGTGCTCATTTCGAACAAGGCGGGTTTATTTAGGCGCTTGGCAATCTCGAATACATACTTCGACCCGTAGTGCCAGGCGTTTTCGGCCCCGCCCAGGATGGCCTCGCCGTCCAGCGCGTCGAGGTACATCATGTCGAACCCGCATTCGTTGTACGTGTCGGCCTGGTTGGCGGCGATTTCAGCCAATAGCGTCGAGTCCGCATCTGGCGTGAAGAGGCCGAAGCATTCCTTGATCTGATACACTTTCGCGCCCGCGGCGTGGGCTGCCGCCGTCGTGCCGAGCGCGCCGCGTGTGCATCCCGTGAACGTGAAGGGCGCTTCTTTGCTTGCGCCCGTGAAGGTGATCAATTCGTCATCGATCTGAAGTGTCACGCTGTTATGCACGAAGAAGCCCGTGATGGTTGAGACGTTGGCGGTGGATTCCGTGACGGGCACCAGGGGGGCATCCGCCGTGAGGGCCTCAGCGAGTGTGAAAGTGGCCATCTTGCCTAGGCGCGGGTCGGGCACGGGGGTGACGTAGGGCGTGTTTTTCGCCAAGAAGAATGCATACGTGTGCAGTCCCGCGGACATGCCCGCCGCGTGCAGCTTGTCGAGGACTGCCTTCACGCTGGCGCGGCCGTTGGGAAACAGCTTCGGGTTGGGCAGGCAATCGCCAAAGCGAAGCGATTCACCGGTATGGAAATCGATCTGGGTGATGCCGACCTCTTTCGCAAAGGCGATCCACTTATCCACGGTTTCCTCGGTGATGTACCCGAAGTCGAAGATATAGGACCCCCGGTTGATCTCGCCGTCGAGCGCCCACGGGCCGCCAATGTTGCTTCGGGGGATATCATCGCCCGCGTCCACCGCCGCTGTGACGGCCTCCTTCATCACCTTGCGCAAGTCCGCCTGGGGACACGCCAGCAATGCCACCTTGGCGCCCTTCATCCCGAAACGTGGATAGCACAGTGCGCGAAGGCCTTTCATCGGGCCCGGGACTTCCGCGACGTTTGTTTGCAGGTTCAGGGCGAGCGCACAGCAGGTGAAAGGATCCTGCAGGGTACCGGCCAAGGTCGTCGGTATGTTCACGAACGCAAGCTCCTCGATGCTGGAGGCCGCTTCCAAGACCTCGATAACCATGTAATGTGGTTGGACGTTAACCCCCAGCGTGACACTCGCGTCGGTTGCGCCCGCAAAGTGCAAAATCAGCCGCCCGCCTTCATAGGTCAGTCCCGATGCCGGAACCATCTGCCCAGCCAGCTTTGCTTCCGCGAGCGGCGCTCCCGGCTCGACGTACCCTGTGCTTGTGGTCTTGTCGAGCACTTGAAGCACCGTGCCGCCCGGACTGAATTCGTAACGGGCATAGTCGTTCTCGATAACGATAGGGTCCGCGTCTGCGGCGTATATCGTCAGGCACGCGAATGAAACCAACACAGCAACCGGCATCGCTCTCCGCATGAATACTCCCTCCTCAAGCGCTATGGCGCATCGTGCGCAATGAGTCTTCCCCTACCCCAAAGGGATTACTTACTCTGCATCTCCCGGACGCCCTTGTCAATGCAACATTGAGCAGCGAGGTCTATTCACAAGCCTGGAGCTTCCAATAAGACCTGAGTCCTCCTTGTAGCGCAGACATATTGACCCGCAATTCCAGGCGCGGGAGAGGAGTCCCGCTTTTCATGGAAGGGCCCCCTCTTTCGCCCGACAAGCAAGGGGCAGTTTGCCTTGCGGACCGTGTATCATACTGCCTGACAGGGACGCGGTGCCGTGGGGGTGAGCCGGATGACTCCACGGATTCAACCGGCATCAGGGGGGCAAGAAAGTGAAATTGGGGACGCTCGATGCGGTCATCATGGTGGTTTACCTGGTGGCTGTGGCGATCATTGGCTTTCTGGCAGGGCGGCGTGAGACGAAAACCGCGCAAGACTACTTCCTCGCGGGTTCGCGCTTGCCGTGGTACGCGGTCGGCCTGTCCATGGTGGCCAGCAGCATCAGTACGGAGCAGTTTATCGGCGAAGTGGGGTTTGCCTATACCTACGGATTGGCAGTTGCAAACTGGGAATGGCTCATCTTCCCCGCGCTCACCGTGCTCATCTGGGTGTTCACGCCCTTTTTCCTCCGCCGGCGCGTGACCACGATGCCGGAGTTCCTCGAGCGGCGCTACGGGCCGGGCTCACGAACGATCCTCGCCCTGCTTACCATCATCAGCTACGCGGCCGTGAATCTCGCGCTC
>JADLCA010000377.1 GCA_020847495.1 Candidatus Hydrogenedentota bacterium
CCGATACGGCCGCCAGTGCCTCGTAGAGCCGGCGGCGCAGCCTCGCACTGGCCATCAGCGTGGCGACATACCGCCACACGATAAACGCGATGACCAACACCACCAATACCGCTAGAATGATCAGGACGGTCTTCAACGGTGAAACCCCCAACCCGGTTCGAGCGCCTCCACAACGGGAACGCGACTGGGAGGGAGTATAAGCCGAAATGCCGGTAAACCTGAATTCGGCGTTTGACCCCGGCCTACGTGCTGGCTTTACGAGGCCCGGCACACTGACCCTGCACGGTTCATCGAAACTCAAAACGCTCTCCCATACCTCCCATACTTCCTATCATTCCCATCCCGCTGGGCAGACCCCGCCGATAGCCCTTGACAAATCGCCATTATGAGCATATACTCATAATCAGACCGGAGTTCAGCCGTGGCCAGACCACATAAATGCCGTTGGATCGGCACCGAACCTGTCGCGCGCGCGTTCAAGCCCGCCGGGGTTCCATCTCACCGGGCGGATTCATTGGAGCTGCGGCTGGACGAACTGGAGGCCCTCCGCCTGGCGGATTTGGAGGGCCTGTATCACGAGCGCGCGGCGGAGGAGATGAACGTCTCTCGTGCCACGTTCGGCCGCCTCATCGAAGGCGCCCGGCGCAAGGTGGCCGAAGCGCTGGTCCACGGCAAGATGCTAACCATAGAAGGGGGAGTAGTCACCATGAATCAAGAACGCCACTTTGTATGCTCGGCCTGCGGCCACCGCTTCGCGGTGCCGTGCGGCACGCCGCGTCCCGAGCAGTGCCCGGAATGCGAGAGCGAGAACCTCCACCGCGATGCGGAGGAACGCGGCCACAGTTGCCAGGGCCTGCACGGCCACGCCCATCACCACCACGGCGGCTGCGGCGGGCAGGGCCACGGACACGGGGCAGGCCACGGACACGGTAAGGGAAGAAGGTGTTGCGGCAAAGAGGCGTGAGGCCGCCAATCGCGCCCTACCCCTCGAGCATAGCCGTCAGGCGCGCCCGGATATCGGGATAGTGCCGGCGGTAGTCTTCCTGTGCGCGGCGGATGACCTCCAGGACTTCCTCGCGCCCGTAGACGTCCGTGATCTCACACACCTTGTCCACGGCGTCCGGGGCCTGTTTGTACGTCAGGAAGTAATGCTTGAGCCGGTCCACAAGCCGCGCGGGGCATTCTTCGATGCGGCGCATCTCGCCAAAGGTTTCGTCGTCGACCATCGCGGCGATAATCTTGTCGTCGGCCTCATCGCCATCCAGCATGCGCAAGCCCCCGAGCGGGATCGCACGGAGCAGCACGTTGCTCTTCCGGATGGGCTTTTCGCTCAGCACGCAGATATCGAGCGGGTCGCGGTCGCCCACGATATGCGGACGCCCCGTTTTCGTTCGGCAATACTCCGCGGACAACTCGCCTGAGTAGGTCTGCGGGATGAAGCCGTACAGCGTGGGGCACACGCTCGAGTACCGCTGGGGCCGGTCCACTTTCAACAGTCCCGTGCCCTTATCAACCTCGTACTTCACGTTATCCGTGGGCGTCATCTCGATGTAGACCGTCACCTCTTCAGGCGCGCGGTCGCCGCAGGAAACCCCGTGCCAGGGGTGGGCGCGAAACAACAGGTTCATCAAATCCCAAACAGAGTCATTCTTGTCAGCCATGCAGATCACTTCCTTGATCCCAGAAACGGTAGTTGAATGGGACTGACCCCGTCTTTCGCGAAGGCTCTGCGGAGCGAAACACGGGGTCTGTCCCTTCACCCGGTGATGGCTGTTCAACTGCCGTTTTTGGGTTGATACGTTGCAGCGTGTCACCAGACGGGGATTCTACGGGAAGCAAGGTGCGCAGGCAAATTCTGGCATCGCGGTGGTGAGGCAATAGTGCGGTACGTACCATCTGCGAGCAGATGGAAGAAGTGAAAGAGCATCCCCCTTGATCCCCCTTTAAAGGGGAAAAATGCAGTACTATATTGGTAGTCTGCAAAAAGTCGTGTGGGCAACACGTAGACTCTGAACGCTCCGATTGCGCGGCCCGAAGGGCACGCGCTTACGGTCCCCCTTCGAAGGGGGGCAGGCCCGAAGGGCCGAGGGGATGTGCAGCCCCACGCCCGCGCGCCGCCAGACTCCGCCTACCCGAAATACTCGTTGAGCAGGGCAAGGTCCAGTTGCGGATACACGGGGAAGCGGTCCAACAGCGCCTTGACCCGTGCACGGGCCGCCTGATGCGCGGTCTCGTCCAGCACGTAGTTGATCTTGCTCGGCTTGCCTGCGTTGGTGCCGGATTCGACCACGCCGGGCTTCGTACTGCTGAGCGCCAGCTTGATGATCGCGGCGATCTCCTTCATCTCGGACGCGCCCATGCCGAGGGTCGTGATCGCCGGCGTGCCGAGGCGCAGGCCGCTGGTGATCATCGGCGAATTCTGGTCGAAGGGGATGGCGTTCTTGTTCAGCGTGATGCCGCAATCGCGCAACGCGCTCGCGCCCTGGCGCCCCGTGATGCCCAGCGGCGTGACATCGATCAACATGAGATGGTTGTCCGTGCCGCCGGAGACCACGCTCATGCCCTCGTCGATGCAGGCGCTCGCGAGGGCCCGGGCGTTCTCCACGATCTTCGCCGCGTAGGCCTTGAACTCGGGCCGGTTCGCTTCGGTGAACGCGACCGCTTTGGCGGCCATCACGTGGCCGAGCGGCCCGCCCAACACCATCGGGCAGCCCTTGTCCATGTACTCGCCGAACTCGGCCGTCGACAATACGACGCCGCCGCGCGGACCGCGCAGGGTCTTGTGTGTCGTGGACGTGACCACGTGCGCGTGCGGGAAGGGACTGAAGTCGCCCTGGAACACCCCGCCCGCGACGAGGCCCGCGAAATGGGCCATATCGACCATGAAGACCGCGCCGACCTTGTCGGCAATTTGACGCATGCGCTTGAAATCGATCGCGCGCGGATACGCGCTGTAGCCCGCGAGGAGAATGAGCGGCTTGACCTCTTCGGCCTGCGCTTCGATCTCGTCGTAATCGAGGAGAAAGGTGTCCTTGCACACGCCATACGTGTACGCGTCGAACATCTTGCCGGAGACATTGTGCCGGTAGCCGTGCGTGAGGTGGCCGCCCGCCGCCAGGTTCAGGCCCAGCAGCCGCTGGTTACCCAGCTTCTTGCGCAAGGCTTCCCAATCCTCGTGCGACATCGCGCCCGGGTCTTTCACGTTGAGCCGGTTCATCTCTGGCACAGCGACACGTGCCTGCAGGATGCCCCAGAACGCGACCATATTCGCGTCGGCGCCGCTGTGCGGCTGCACGTAGGCATGCTCACACCCGAACAGCTTGCACGCCTGCTCGCACGCATAGGCCTCGACATCGTCGACATTGTCGCAGCCCTCGTAAAAACGCGAATGCGGGAAGCCTTCGGCATACTTGTCGGTGAGCAGATTCCCCATGGCGAGCTGCGTGGCCAGCGAGCAGTAGTTTTCGCTCGCGATCAGCTTGAGATAACTGCGCTGGTCGGCCAACTCCTGCACGATTCCCTTCGCAACGCCGGGCGCTACCGCCGCCACGGCGCTCAGGTTCGCCAGATAGCCCAGGAATCCCGGGTCGATGGAGTCCGGGCTGGTTTTCGCCAAATACGCCGCAATCGCGCCGTTTACCGGGGAAGCGTTCACTGCCACAATACGATCTCCTCATCGGGGGCCGTCCGGTCCCGTACAGCCGCCACTCGCCTGAAAAAACACGTGTCCCGTCCACCAATTTCGGGAACACGGCACCATCCCCATGGTATCGCGACACACGGTTTGATTCAATGACGCGCTGGTTGAGCGGGGCTGTGCTGCATGAAGCGCCCCTCTGAAGCTCTCCAGGGTGCACAGGCGCACACACAGGCGCACACGGGAGATGGATGAAGGAGCACTTCCAATTCTTGTGGATCTTGGATCAAAACGCAAAGCAATCGCAGCCCAGCCCCCAGAAGCCGCTGTAGCGCGGAGCGGCCGCTTTGATTCCTCCCAGGAGTTGGCCGCCGGCATGGAAACTGCGGTGCGCGTGGCATTCGGCGCTGTGTTGGTGTTGTTGAAACGGGACACCCGCACGGGCGGCTTTGCGGATGTCCAGCGGAGCGCCATAACCACCATAGGCATTCACGGGTGACCATTCCGGCAACACCGGCAGCGGCGCCGGGTCAAGGTCCTGAAATTCCTGAGCGCCGTAAACGATCTTCCCGCCTACAACCGTTAGGACGGATTCGATCCCCTTTATCATCTCTTCCGGGACGGACAAGTAGTCTTCGGTGAGCGCGGTCACATCCGCCAGTTGACCGACGGCAATGGTTCCCTTCTTTCCGCTCTCACCCGAAAACCAACTGCTGCCCTGGGTATAAAGCCTTAGGGCTTCCTCGCGGGTCAGCCGGTTTGCCTCGGGATACAGCACGGCGCCGCCGATTGTCTTGCCGGCCACGAGCCAGTAAAGGGAAAGCCAGGGGTTGTAGCTGGACACACGCGTTGCATCGGTGCCGGCTCCCACAGGTACCCCAAGCTCAAGCATTCTCCGCACGGGCGGAGTCCGCTCCGTTGCCTCCTTGCCGTAACGGTCCAGGAAGTACTCGCCCTGAAATGACATGCGATTCTGAATGGCGATTCCGCCTCCCAACGCCTTGACGCGCTCGATGCTGCGATCGGAGATGGTTTCGCAATGGTCGAAGAACCAGTTCATACCTTGGAAGGGGACTGCGCGGTTGACCTCTTCGAACACGTTCAGCATGCGCGCGATACTCTCATCATAGGTCGCGTGGATGCGGAACGGCCACTTCTTCTCCGCGAGCAAGGCCACGACTTCCTGGAGGTCTCTTTCCAGATTCGACGGAAGATCAGGCCTCGGCTCAAGG
>JADLCA010000378.1 GCA_020847495.1 Candidatus Hydrogenedentota bacterium
CCTTTTCCTTGGCGTTGGATGACAGCGGAAGCGTGCTCACGACGGGACTTTTCAGTGGCACGGTGGATTTCGATCCGGGACCGGGCACAGCCGAAATGACTGAAGATGAACATAGCGCTGTGTTCATCTCAAAACTGAGCGGCTCCGGAGAGTATATCTGGGCTAGGGAGTTAGAGGTTGTTGATGGAGTAGGTCAGGCAGTATCTCTAGCCACTGACCGCGACGGAAATGTGTTGACGGCGGGATGGTTCCAAGGCACTATCGACTTTGATCCCGGTACAAACGCTTTTAGTCTAACGACAGTGGGTAGTCGTGACATCTTTGTGTCGAAGCTCGACAGTTCGGGGAGTTTTGTCTGGGCAAAACACCTCGGCGGGGGCCAAGAGGAGGTTGCTGAATCCTTGGGTGTGGACGGTGACGGAAACGTCATCGTTACAGGCCAATTCAGGGGTGCGCTCGATTTCGATCCGGGTCCGGGCACGGCCTTGCTGACCGCATATGGTGATATCGACAGCTACGTTCTGAAGCTCGACGCATCGGGGGACCACGTCTGGGCCAGGCAACTGGGCGGCGGCAGTGTACTCGAGTCACGTTTCATTGCCGTGGACGCGAACGGCAATTCATACATCACTGGGGCATTCAATGGTACGGCAGACTTCGATCCTGGCGCTGGCGTCTCAAACTTGGTGGCCATCGGAGACTACGACATCTTCGTGGCGAAGCTTGATGAATCCGGCGGCTACGTCTGGGCCAGGCAAATGGGTGGCGCCAGCACTGAATGGGGCGAGTGTGCCGCAGTGGATGCGTCAGGGAATGTGCTCGTTGCGGCGTACTTTGTCGCCACCGTGGATTTTGACCCGGGCGCAGGTACATTCAATCTGACCTCTGAATCCAGGAACGACATCTGTACGGTCAAGTTGGATGATTCGGGGATTTTCCAATGGGCCAAGCAAGTGCGTTGCAGCGGCTATGCAAGGGCAATTTCTCTGGCTGTCGACAACTCCAGCGGCGTGTACACAAGCGGCTTTTTTGACGGAACCATGGAGTTCGACCTGGTTTCGGGCACTGGCAGTTTGACGTCCACTCCACCTCTGGACGTTTCCTTCACGGACATCTTCGTCATCAAGCAATCGGGGCCGCCGGTTCCACCGGAAGTGGCGAGCGTGGTGCGCGCGGGCAGCGAATCAACGAATGCGGATGCGGTGGACTTCACGGTCAACTTCGACCAGGGCGTCACGGGCGTGGACACGAGCGACTTCGGGCTGACCACCACCGGTGTCGTAGGCGCATCGGTCGTGAGTGTGACGGGCTCCGGCGGCGCATATACGGTGAACGTGAGTACCGGGACTGGCGACGGCACATTGCGACTTGATGTCGTGGACGATGACACGATCGTCAACGCGGACACGCTGCCGCTGGGCGGGGCGGGTTCCGGCAATGGAACCTTCAGCGCCGGGGAAGTCTATACCATTGATCGAACGGCCCCAAGCGCAGCCAGTTCGTCCACGGCCAGTGCATTGACTAACGTATCTCCCATCCCTGTGGCCGTCACGTTTTCGGAACCGGTGATCGGCTTCACCAGCAGCGACGTGACGGCCGCCAATGCCTCGGTAACCAATTTCGCGGGATCTGGCGATACCTATACCTTCGGCCTACTACCGGCTGGTCAAGGGGTCGTGACGGCAAGTATCGCGGGCGGCGTGTGCGCCGATGCGGCAGGCAATTTGAACGAGGCGGCCGAGACGCTTTCGCGGACGTTTGACTCAGTCAAACCCGAGGTGAACATTACAGGTGCAGAGACAAGTCCGACGAACAGCGATCCAATTTCAATGACACTGGCCTTCAATCGCGATATGACGGGCTTCTCGAGTGAAGACGTCGCCGTGACGAATGGAACGCTGTCAAACTTCGAGTCTGTCAGCGCGGCACTCTACACCGTTGATGTGCATCCAAGCGGTCAAGGCGAAGTGCGTTTGGATATCGCGGCGGGAGCCGCGAACTCGGTGGCTGGCAACCCAAACCTCGCTAGTTGGTACGAAATCGTATACGACTCACAGCCTCCTGTCATTACCGTGCTCGGGGAGAATCCGGCGAAGGTGCACCGTGGCGAGACCTACATCGACGCGGGAGCGACGGCCTATGATTTGAATGACGGCGACCTGTCAGCAACGCTCGTCGCGAATGCCAGTGCCGTTGACACGTCCGTGCTGGGCGTCTATCAGGTGACGTACGCCGTGAGCGATGCAGCGGGAAACGCCGCAGCCCAAGCCACACGCGATGTGGAAGTATTACCCGAGGGAGCGCAGCTTCCATTGAATCCGCTATTTGTCTTCCTCGCCCTGCTGTTCGCCGGCACAGCCCGGTTGGGACTGTCTCGCCTCAAGTGCCAGCAGCCTCCCCACTCCCGTCGCCTCTGATTCATCGCTGCGCAATTGTGATCGATCAGACGGATCGGACGGATCGGTTCGATTCGGCTGGCAGGCGGCCTGGCACGGGTGCCATCGTGGGTTGCCTTTTGGGTACAATGAACTCCTGCAAGGCGCGCGGTTCCGAAGGCATGCGTGGGCTACCGCAAGTTCCCTGGACCGCCGCTTGTCATGCTAGACAAGGACGCCGCACATGGGCACGGAAATCGAACGCAAGTTTCTGGTCAATGAGGACCTTTGGGTTCCGCCGGATACGTATATGCGCTGTACGCAGGGCTACCTGGCGGTGGGGCCACCGGTGGCCGTGCGGGTGCGTATGATGGGCGACATCGCGACGCTCAACATCAAACGCGCGACGCTGGACATCGAGCGGATGGAATTCGAGTATGAAATTCCCGTCACGGACGCGCGCGAGTTGCTGGCCCATGCATGCCTGGGCCACTCCATCGAGAAGACGCGTTACGTGTTGGAGCACGAAAGGCACAAGTGGGAGATCGACGTGTTTGAAGGAAGAAACGAGGGCCTGATCGTCGCCGAGATCGAGTTGCGCCATCGCGACGAGACCTTTGCCAAACCCGCGTGGGCGGGCAAGGAAGTATCGGGCGATCCGCGCTATCTGAACACGCACCTCTGCCTGAATCCGTACACGCAATGGAAGGATCGGTGATGGGCGCTTCCAACGTAGTCTGCCCTGTGGCGATCGAGTCCGTGGAGTTCTTCGTGCGCAATGTCACGATGCGGCTTCCGTTTCGCTATGGAAAGGCGTGTCTGGTGGCGGCGCCGCTTCTGCACGCGCGCCTCACCGCGCGCGATTCCCGCGGCAAGATGGCCATAGGGGTCAGCGCCGACATGCTTCCGCCGAAGTGGTTTGACAAATCGCCGGATAAGACCTACCAGCGTAATATCAGCGATCTTGTCCTCGCCGCGAAGCTTGGCGCGAAAACCTATTGCGAGGTTGGCGGCGAGTGCCGCAGCCCCTTCGCGATCTGGCATGAGGCCTGCGACATCATCACAGAAATGGGACCGCTCGTGGGCCTTAACGGCCTGACGTCCAGCTTCGGTTCGTCGATTGTGGAACGGGCCATGATCGACGCCGCGGGTAAACTGGTCCACGCCGACTTTCACACGATGCTTCACGAGAATCTCCTGGGTATTGATCCTGGGGCGGTGCACCAGGAATTACAGGGCTCGCGGGTCGCGGACAGCATTGCGCGTGAACCGTGCCCATCTTTGTTCGTGCGGCACACGGTGGGCATGAGCGATCCGATTCGCGATGCGGAAGTCGAGCCGGGCAGCCGCGGCAACGGGATACCGCATACTTTGGAGGGATGGATCCGCGATGCTGGTGTCCGCTATTTCAAGATCAAGGTCAGCGCGGAGTTCGAGGCCGACCGGGCGCGTCTGCTCGCGGTGGCCTCGTTGCTGGACGCCGCGCTCAACGGTGGCTACCGCGTTACCCTTGATGGCAATGAGCAATTCTCAAGTGCGGCGGGACTTGTCGAATGGTTTGGCGCCCTGCGTCAGCAAGGAGAACTCGAGAGCCTGCTCGACAAGGTTCTCTTCATCGAACAACCGATCGAGCGCGGCGCCGCCCTCTCGCCGGATGGCACGCGAGGACTCGCGAACGCGGGCGCGTTGCCACCCGTCATCCTGGATGAATCCGACGATCGCCTTGACGCATTCAAGCGCGGCGTTGAACTCGGTTACCACGGCGTGAGCGTGAAGAATTGCAAAGGCGCGATCAAAGGGCTGCTCAACAAGATGCTCGCCGATTCGTACAACGCGTCCGGCGACGGCCGTTACATTCTCTCAGGCGAGGATCTGTGCAATCAGCCCGTCGTGCCGTTGCAACAAGATCTGTGCACGTTGAGCGTGCTGGGCGTGGAGCATGCGGAGCGAAACGGGCATCACTATTGCGGTACCCTCGACCACATATCGCCCGCGGAGCTGGCGGCCTGTCTCGATGTACATAGCGCGCTCTACGAGCCGTATGGTGATGGCGCGCGGGTGCGCATCCGCGATGGGCGGCTCGACCTGCGTTCGCTGCGGCAACCTGGATTCGGCATCGGCATCGAGACGGATTTCGCGCACATGACGCCGCTCGCGGACTGGGAGTATGAGTCGCTGGGAATCGAAGGGGAATGAACTTAGCAAAGAGTAGACGCGGCTTGTAGCCGCGTTCTTAAAGCGTACAGGGATAGACCACGGGCGTATCGGTGGAGGGACAGACGGGGTCAGTCCCTAGTGGGGTGTTTTGTGGACGTTGAAGGCCGAGTGCGCATTGGCACGGCGGGGTGGTCCTACGAGGACTGGAAGGGCATCGTCTATCCGCCGGGCATGCCGAAGACCCTTCACCCACTCGAATACCTATGTGGATTCTTTGACACGATCGAGGTCAACTCGTCCTTTTATCGCCCACCGAATCCGGTGCACGTGAAGTCGTGGGTGAGCAAAATCGCCGCGAATACGGGATTCCAGTTCACTTTCAAGCTGTGGGAACGCTTCACGCACCAACGCAATAGCTGGCCCTCAGCCGATGAAGTGCGGCAGTTCACCGAGGGCATCGCGCCCGCCTTGGATGCCGGGAGATTGGGGGCCGTCCTCATCCAATTCCCCTGGAGTTTCAAGCGGACGCCCGAGAGCCGGCAATGGTTGGCGCGCGTGCTGGATGCCTTCAGCGCGTATCCGCTGGCGCTCGAGATTCGTCATGCGTCGTGGAACGTGCCGGAAGTGTACGCGGGTCTCGCTGAACGGCGCGTGGCGTTCTGCAATATCGACCAGCCCTTGTTTCAGCATTCGCTGGCGCCTACGGAACAGGTGACGGCCCGCGTGGGTTATGTGCGCCTGCATGGACGCAACGCCGCGGATTGGTTCCGCGAGGATGCCAGCCGTGACGAGCGCTACAACTACCTCTACAGCAAGAACGAGTTGGAACAGTGGCTGCGCATGATCCGGCGTATGCGCAAGCTCGCCGAAGAAATCTACGTGATCACCAACAACCACTACGAAGGGCAGGCCGTGGTCAATGCCTTCGAGATGCGCCACGACCTCGAAGGGACGCCCCAGCCCGTGCCAGAATGCCTTCTGAAGGCCTATCCCCGCCTTGAGGAGATCGCCAAACTCTGAGGAGCACGGGGAGCGCCGGCGTCCCAGGCGGCTTTTGGGCGAGCAAGGAGAAACTCCCTGCCCTTCAAGAAGGCGGGAACAAATCCCGCCCTACTCAATGCGCTTGACCTCGTTCGGTCATCCGTTCCAAAAGACGTTTTGACGGACCTGAGGCGAGAAGCGTAGACTGACGCCCTATATACCCGCCGGGGTCCGTGGCGAGGGGGAATCGCCTGTGGACCGCAGGATCAAGCGGGGAGGGGGTTTCATGCATCACAGAAATGTACGGGGGATATTTGCACGTTTTCTGGCCGGGGTGGCTTGCATGCTCGCTGCTCAGTCTGCGCTCGCCGAGCTTCAGAATGTGGACATCGGGGGCGAGCTTCGCATGCGGTACCGCTACTACCGGAACGTGTTCGAGGAGGATTTCAGCCCGACCATCCGCATTCCGGGTTTCTTCCTGCCGAAGCGTCCCATCGGCGCACCCGCGGTTGTCTCCCTTTTTGACTGGGATGGATCCGGCGGCGACTGGCACTTTTCCGAGTCGGCCGTGCTCCTGAACGTCAGCGCCGATTTCACGGACAATGTGAGCAGCTACATCGAGCTGTATGACTACCATGAATGGGGCGAGGATTTTCGTTCCGATTACCTGACCGGCGCGGATTCGCGCGCAACGACCGGCGACGACGTCGAGGTCAACCAGGCCTACATCCAGGTGGACGAGATGTTCGGGACGCCGCTGCGCCTGCGCGTGGGACGGCAGGCCCTCGTAATGGGTAAGGGCTGGCTCGTGAATGAATTCCTGACGCCGACCCAGCGGCTTTCCTTTGACGCCTTGCGCCTCACGTACGATACGGAGGCGTTCACGGTGGATGCCTTCGCCTCGAAGGTGCTGGAGACCGGCATCAGCGAGCAGGACGGCGATGTAAACTTCTATGGCGTCTACGCAACCTACAAGCCGCTCAAGGCACTCGACATCTCCGCGTACTGGTACTGGCTGCGCGACGCGCGAAGCCTGAACGACACCAATGACGAGGCCTTCGACGAATGGATCGAGGACCTCGCCGGTCGCGACAACTACGACGCGACCAACCTGCACACGGTGGGTGTGCGGCTGAATGGCGCACTGGGGGCCTGGGACTACGACCTCGAAGCGGCGTATCAGTTCGGCGAGGCGGATGCGCACGGGGCGCGTTTCGTGCCGATCGGTTACACTTACGGCGATGACGACGCCGAGTACGACAACTGGGGCGCCGACCTGAACACGGGGTACACGTTTGATGTGGCATGGAGTCCGCGCGTCTCGCTGATCGCCGCTTACTTCGGGGGCCACGATAACCGGGATCTCAGCTTCATCGACTGGATCAATCCCTTCTACGAGGCGGAGGCGAGTGTGTCCTTCAACCGGCTCTTCGCAGACAAGAACTACCTGCCGGTGGTCAATGACAATGGCTGGCTCTCCAACTTCTACATGGTTGGCGCCGGCGTCGATGTGAAACCCACGGACGCCATCAGCGCGCACGTGCAACTGGTCCGCGCCTGGATCACCGCCCCCTTCGACCCGCCCGCAACGTTTACCGTGGGAAAGTGGCGCGTTCCGCTGGCGCCCGCATTGTCCTTCTGGACGGATGAGGGCAGCGATGACATCGGCTGGGAAGCTTCCGGGTACATCAAGTACAACTACTCCGACAACCTCTACTTTCTCCTGTACTACAGCCACCTTTTTCCTGACGACGGCCTGACGGACGGCGGCTACTTCCAGTTCAACGGTACGGGATTCAGCGGGGGATCGGATACCGACGACGCGGATTACGTGTTCCTGATGTCGGTGCTGAAGTTCTGAGAGGAGCGCTTGCGCGTTTCGCGCGGGGCTGTGCTATGCTGGAAATCCGCGCCGCCGCAGTTCGCAGGGTCCAGAGCGGAGGGGGGCGGTTGGACATCGAAAGAACGAAGGGAACCATTCCACAGGTCCAGGAGGGAGCTATGAGCGAAGGGAAGACAGAGGGAATGACGCGCCGGGATTTCGCCAAGATTTCCGCGGCCGCCGCGGGATTGTCCATTCTCAGTTCGGGTAGGGCGTACGCCGCGAACAACAAGCTGCGGGTCGGCTTGCTGGGCTGCGGCTCACGCGGCTCGGGAGCGGCGACGCAAACGCTGATCGGAAACGACAACATTGAACTGGTCGCGATGGCGGACCTTTTCGCGGATCGTCTGAACGCCTCGCGCCAGAAGATTGCCGAGAATAAAGACGAGCGAGTGGCCGGCAAGTTCAAGGTTACGGACAAGATGTGCTTCACTGGATGGGATGCCTACAAGCAGATTCTCGAGACGGACATCGACGTTATCATCGAGGGCACGCTGCCGTATAGCCGTCCCAAGCACGTCGAGGCCGCCGTCGAGGCCGGCAAGCACATCTTCACGGAGAAGCCCGCCGCCGTCGATCCCGTGGGCATCCGGCAGTTCATCGCGGCGTCTGAAAAGGCCACGCAGAAGAACCTGTGCCTGGTCGCCGGCACGCAGCGCCGCCACCAACTGAACTATGTGGAGACCATCAAGAAACTGCATGACGGCGCTATCGGTGATATCCGCATGATGCGCGTTTACTGGTGCGGCGGCCTTCCGTTCGTGCACGACCGCGCCCCGAACTGGAGCGAGCTCGAATATCGCGTTCGCAACTGGTACGCGTACTGCTGGGTCTGCGGCGACAACATCGTCGAACAGCATGTGCACAACCTCGACGTGGCCAACTGGGTATTGAAAGCGCACC
>JADLCA010000379.1 GCA_020847495.1 Candidatus Hydrogenedentota bacterium
CAAGGTTCGACATCACAGGGGAACTAGAAAATCATGGTATCAGATGCACAAAGTACAAGTGGATGGGAGCGATTGTGCCTTGGACAACATCTTCATTGAACACCGATGGTGTAGCCTGAAACACGAGGACGTATACCTCAAAGACTAGGCCACTGCGCTAGACGGCCGTGCGCCTCCACACCGGCCCCGGCAGCTGTGCTACACGAGTAACACAACAAGGGGATATCCTATGCAAACTTTCAACGTCGGTTTTTTCGTCGGCAGTCTCTCCAGCACTTCGATTAACCGAAAACTCGCATTGGCCCTCACGAAACTGGCGCCCCCGGAACTCGCCCTGCGCGAAATCACATTTCGCGAGCTCCCCCTCTACAGCCCCGACTACGACGCCGACTACCCGCCCGTCGCGCGCGCGTTTAAGGATGCCATTGCCCAAGCGGATGCCGTGCTGTTTGTCACACCGGAGTACAATCGCTCCATCCCAGGCGCTCTGAAAAACGCAATCGACTGGGCGAGTCGCCCCTATGGCCAGAACGCCTTTGCCCGCAAGCCTGCTGCCGTGATCGGCGCCTCTCCAGGTTCAATCGGCACGGCAGTTGCCCAGCAAAGCTTGCGCGCGGTGCTCGCCTTCTGCAACGCAGCACAGATGTCAAGCCCGGAAGCATATATCCAGTTCACACCCGGTCTGATCAGCGATGACGGCGAGGTCACGGTTGCCTCGACCGAAGAGTTTCTACGCAATTACATGAGCGAGTTTGCGCTCTTCGTGCGGCGCGTCACTAGCGTGCTCCCACGCCAATAGCACGCCAATAGCACGCCAATAGGAGGAACGTCATGAGAAGATTTGAGGGGAAGGTCGTCATTGTCACGGGCGCGGCCTCGGGTCTTGGGCTTGCCGCCGCAAAGCGATTGGCTGAAGAAGGTGCGAGCCTCGTTCTGGTTGACCTGAAGGCGGAGGCGCTTGAAGCGGCCCGGGGCGAGATGGCGGAAGGGGCCAACGTAACCGCTGTGGCTGCGGATGTTTCCGACCTGGAGCAGGTGAAACGCTACGTCCGTCAGGCGCTCGATGCGTACGGCAGGATCGACGGATTCTTCAACAACGCCGGCATCGAGGGCAAGCAGAATTTGACCGAGGATTTTGGCGAGGAGGAGTTCAACAAGGTCATCGCAGTCAATCTGAACGGTGTCTTCTTCGGTCTGGCCGAAGTGCTCAAGGTGATGCGCGCCCAAGGTTCAGGCTCGATCGTCAACACCGCGTCTGTAGGGGGGATTCGCGGTGTCGGCCACCAGTCCGGCTATGCCGCGAGCAAGCACGGCGTCGTCGGCCTGACGCGCAACAGCGCCATTGAGTACGGCCAGTATGGCATTCAGGTCAACGCGATCGCGCCGGGTGCGATCATGACGCCGATGGTTGAAGGCTCGCTGCGCCAGGTGGGCGGCGATGATTGGGAGGCGGTCGGCAGGGAGTTCGTTGAGCCTAATCCGATGAAGCGTTTTGGAACACCGGAGGAAGTTGCCGCGCTCGTCGCCTTCCTGCTTTCGGGCGAGGTAGGTTTCATCAATGGCGCGGTCATCACGATTGATGGCGGCCAATCGTACAGCTATTGATCAGCTATTGATGAGGTCGGAAGCAGCGATGAGAGCCGTATACGACCATATAGAGGTAGGGACGTTAGGTGGGTTATCTGCCTAGCGTCCCTACTTTTTAGTTTCCTCGCGCATGTGCTTGACATACAAGTCTATCAGGTTGCGGATCATGCGCTGATAGGGGGCGCGCAGACGTTCGCCCTCTTCCTTGAAAAAGGCGACGCTCTCCTCGCTCAACACCAACGTGACCTTCACCCCCTTGGGCCGGAAGACCAGGTCTTCGGGGCGAGGCAGGAAGTCCTCGATGAGTACTACCCGGTCAAGGTCCGGCAGATCATCGGGGCCATCCGTATAGCGGACGGTCTCCCAGTCGCGTACTTTCGGCTGTTTTGTTTTCGGTTGTTTTACCGACATGTTTGCTTTCCTCTCCCTAGTTTTCGCCCAGATAGAGGCGGCGATACTTGCGCCAGTAGCCTGCGCCAAAAATGCGGATAACGCCATTGCGCAGGGTAAAACGGACAGTCAGGATTCCTCCTTGTACCCGGCCTATGCAGAAAAAACGCGCCTCTGTGTCCGTGTGTCCGTGTGTCCGTGCTGTGGCTCGTGTCCTGGAAGATCAGACGATTCGGGTCTGCAAAGGCCAACTGCGCTTCCTCGAAGGATATGCCGTGTTTGCGCAGGTTTTCCAGGTTCTTGCGTTCGTCCCACTCGAATGAGGTGTCCATTGTGATCCTACCATAATATGGCAATTTTGCAATACGCGATGTATGGGTAGGGGAGCAGGTCTCCTCTATATTCTCTGGGCAAAGTGGACAGGTGACAAGTGGCAAATGTCCTGCCGGCACCAGGAAGACCCTGGGCTACCAGTGCAGCACAGGATACGGCGGAACGCAGCAGATGGGTGTAGAATCTAGAGACGATCTACGATTCGCTTTGTCCCACACCTGCAAAGGGAATGTGCCATGCCGCCGACGAATCTCACCCTCCACACCTATGCCCACGCCCGTGACTTCCTGGCGCGCATGAGGCCGTTGCTGGAAGCGCAGGAGGCGGTCTATGGCTTGATGCTGGGCGTGGCGCAAAACGTGGCAGACGACCCGCAGCGCTATGGCAAGTACGCCCCGTATTTCGCCGTAGTCGAGGATAAGGTCGAGGATGGGGTCGAAGATGAGGTCGAAGATGGGGATGGGGTCGCGGCCGCGGCGGTGATGACGCCGCCCTACGGCATCATCCTCTACAGCGAACGGCCCGACCCGCAGCCGGGGTTGGACGCGATTGCCCATGATTTGGCCGAGCACAGTTGGCTTGTCTTTGGGGTGAACGCGCGCGTGCCGCTTGGCGCGAAATTCGCCGACACGTGGACCCGTCTGACGAATACACGCGCCGTCCCCGCCGTCGAGGAACGGGTCTTTGTGCTCAGCGAGGTGGTGCATCCCCCCTACAGCCCTGGCCGGATGCGTCTCGCTACGCCGGACGATCTGGAGCTGGCGACTCAGTGGCAGATGGACTTTGTGGCCGAAGCCCTGGCGGGTGTCGAGCCGGTGGACCCGGAAAAGACGCGGCGCAATGTCGAGCGCAGGATCGCCGCCCAGACCTTCTATCTATGGGATGACGGCGGGCCGGTGTCATTGGCCGGAACTGCGCGGCCCACGTTGCACGGCATCGCGATTGGCCCGGTCTATACACCGTCCCATCTGCGCGGGCGCGGCTATGCCTCGTCGCTGGTGGCCGCGCTCAGCCAACGCATGTTGGAGCAAGGCCGCGACTTCGTGACGCTCTTTACCAACCTCGCCAACCCTACATCCAACCACATCTACCAGGCCATCGG
>JADLCA010000380.1 GCA_020847495.1 Candidatus Hydrogenedentota bacterium
CCTCCAACCCGCCGCGACATCTTGAAATCGGCCGCCGTGGCCGCCGCTGCCCCGCGTTATCGCATCATCGATCCGCATGTTCACGTGTGGAAGAGCGATCCGCGGTATCCGTGGGCGAAGGAAACGAAGTCGCCGCCCAAGGAGGACAAGACCGCCGAGATGCTGCTCGATCTGATGAAGCAGCATGGGGTGGCGCGCACCGTCATCATCCAGGTGATCCACTACCGGTGGGATAACTCGTACCTGGCCGATGTGCTGAAGCAGTATCCGAAGATGTTCCACGGCGTGGCGCGCGTGAACCCGGAAGACCCGGCAGCGCCCGATCATTTGTCGAAGCTGGTGAAAGAACAGCGGTTTCGCGGGGTGAGGCTATCGCCCGGCGCGGGCGCGGCGGGCGACTGGATCAAGGGTCCGCTGATGCCGCCGCTGTGGGAGCGCTGCCAGAAGCTGAAAGTGCCGATGACGATTCTGGCGCCGGTGACGCGCATGCCCGACATCGCGGCGCTGGCCGACAAGTATCCGGACCTCACCATCGTGATCGACCACATGGCCGACTGCCCCATCGACCGGCCGGACCTGCTGCAGTTGCTGATCGATTTGAAGCGCTACCCCAAGCTGTTTGTGAAGATCTCGCACACATGGTCGCTCTCGAAACAGCAGTTCCCGTTTCGCGATACCTTTGCGCAGGTCAAGGCGCTCTACGACCATTTCGGCCCCAAACGCCTGATGTGGGGCACGGACTGGCCCGTTTCCGAACACCGCGCCACGTATCCGCAGACGCTCGAAATAGTCCGCGACCACATGGATTTCCTCAACGAGGACGACAAGTCCTGGATGTTGTCGAAGACCATCGAGCGTGTCTGGCCCTTTAAGGCCTGATCACTGACGCAGAAACTCCCACACCCTTCGGATATCGTCCTGGGTGGTTTGGAAGTTACCGATGGCCAGCCGCATCACGAACTGGCCGCGAATCGTCGCGCCGGCCAGAAAGGCGATCCCGCTCTCGTTGATCCGGTCCATCAGTGCCCGCGTGGCTTCGTCGCCATCTTTGTGGCGGAAGCAGACCAGCGAGAAGGTGACCGGGGCGACCACTTCGAACCGCGGGTCGGCCTCCACCCACGAAGCGAACTCGCGCGCCCAGGCGCAGTGGTTCTCGATCATCCCCAGAATCGCCTCGCGCCCGTAGGCGCGCATCACGAACCACAGCTTCAGCGACCGGAACCGCCGTCCCAACTGCACCCCGTAATCCATGAAGTTGAGCGCACGCGAATCGTCCGAGGTTTGCAGATAGGACGGAATGAGCGAGAACGCGCGCTTGAGGATTTCCGGGTGGCGCGTGTAGAAGGCGCTCAAGTCGATGGGCGTGAGCATCCACTTATGCGGATTCATCACCACCGAGTCCGCGCGGTCCACCCCATCCATGTAGTGGCGCAGCGAGGGAACCAGCGCCGCGGCCCCACCATAGGCGGCGTCCACGTGCAGCCAGAGCCGGTACCTCGCGGCGACGTCAGCGACGGCCGGCACCGGGTCCACCGCCGTAACAGCGGTCGTGCCCACCGTAGCCACGACGCAGCAAGGGTGCTTGCCCGCGTTGATATCCGCGCCGATGGCCGCTTCCAGCAGATCCGGGCGCATCCGGAACGCCTCGTCGGTACCGATCTTGCGGACGTTCTCCTGGCCGATGCCGATGGCGATAGCGGCCTTCTCGATCGATGAGTGGGCCTGTTCCGAGCAGTAGACGACGAGATTGCCGTTGGCGCCACGCGTGCGCGCCTCGGGGTCGTACTTCTCGCGTGCAGCCACCAAAGCGTGCAGCGTCGAGATGGAGGCTGTGTCGTAGATGATGCCGAAGAATTCGTCCGGCAGCCCCAGCCATTGGCGCAGCCAGTTCATCGTCACCTGCTCCATTTCGGTGCCCGCCGGCGACGAGCGCCACAGCATGTGGTTCACGGTGAGCGTCGCAATCAGCATCTCGGCGAGAATACCAGGCGGCGCGCCCGACACCGAAAAGAAGGCGTAGAAATTCGGGTGGTTCCAGTGGGTGTTCGCCGGAACGACAAGACGTTGGAAGTCCTCGAAGATCCGCTTGAAGGGCTCCGGCGTCTCCGGCGCGGCGTTGGGGAGCGCATCGATCAACCCGCCGGGCTTCATGTCCGGAAATACACGATAATCTCGGATGTGGGCGAAATAGCCGGCCATCCAGTCCACAAGCTCGTGGCCGGCCTCGCGAAATTGTTCAGGATCCATCCATTTCAGTGTATATTGGCATCGGAGACTTCTATGTCTGATTTATCACGCCGGTCGATGCTGGCCGCTACTTCGACCTTTCTTTACATCAAGCCGGAACTGGTGCGCGGGGCCGGCAAGGAAAAACTGAAAGCCGGCGTGATCGGCTTGGGAGGACGCGGGCGGCAGGCCGTCGTGGACCTGTTGACCGCCGACGAAACCGCAGAGTTCGTCGCCGTGGCCGACATCTTCGAAGATAAGCTCGAGGGCAACCTGCGCTGGCTCAAGA
>JADLCA010000381.1 GCA_020847495.1 Candidatus Hydrogenedentota bacterium
ACAACTGGATTTCCATCGCCATGGAACGGTGTATCCGCAATGACGGCAGGAGACGACCACTGCGTCTCGCCAGTCTTCAAGCGGGAGCCATAGACCGCGGTTCCCTGAGAATACTCCCCTGCGCCGCCGTAGTACGCGATGTACAAATCGCCGTTGTCCAACTGGGTTATCGACGCGGGGTGCTTATAAGGACCGGGGTGTTCGGGCCCAAAAACGCGATAGATCTCGATGCTGGTGCTTTGAGCAAACACCACGGCACCTGCAAGACACGAGGCAAACAAAAGAAGCTTCTTCATAACCAATCTCCATTTCTGGTTCTATGTGCTGGAGTTTCCACCAGCCAGGTTCCAGCCCGGACAGCGGATAGACTCATTCTCCCTTCCCCTTCCACGTCGTCCACGGGAGGAGTCCATACACTCAACTCGTCACAGCTCGGAGCGTCACCGAGCGGTCTCACTCATTCGCCGATGAAACCGTGGTAACGTCCCATCCAGTACGCGAGGAGATACGAGCCGCCGTCGTCTTCGTTTCTGCCGTCACCTTCCCGGCTATCTCCGAAGCCGCGGACATTGTGTGGCGATAGGGGCGTACCCGCCACGCGCTGAACGATGTTGCCACCCCCGTCGGGAACGTATGGGTCAATGTTCCACTTCGTCCAGTTGCGTTCATCGGCGGGCAACACTTCGGTCAGGATCGGCTCGCCGTGCCGGTTCGGATCCCGGGCAATGGTGACATCTGCACGGTGGCTGTTCAGCATTCCCCACATCCGCCGGTCGGTCGGCACTTCACGCAAGGTGTTCACCCCGTCGGCGATATCCACAAAGTCCGGATCGATTGTGGCAAAAACAAAACTGAAGAAGCTTGAGCCGTCACGCGACATGGTCTTGTAGCTGCGCCGGGAAGACTGTTGCAATGCATGGCGGACATTCGGGTCGGTCTCGAGTTGTAGCCACGGATAGTACGCACATGCGGCAAGCTGATTGTCGGAGTGGTTCTGCTCGTCGGGGAAGATCTTCTTCTGGAGCAGGATATTGCCGAGGTATCCATGCTCACAGATGAGCCTGTCGAACTCCTGCTTGAAAAACGCGTCGCCCGTGATGTGGTAGGTCGTCTTCAGAAAAGAAAGGATCTCGAGCGCTCCCAGACCATTCTCACCGTACCGGCGCGGATCATCATTCAGGATTTCGGGGGCCCACTGGCCCCATGTTGTTGGCTCTCCGTCCCAGTCAATAAGGTAGTACCCATTCTTCACAATGTACGTCATGATGTCGCGGGCTTGTTTTTGGATAAGGGCACTCTCGGCGGAATCGTGCCGGGCAATATGCTCCCAATAGGCGAACAACGCGAAGAAGTGCCCGTCAATCTCATCGCTGGACGTGTCGCTCTTCCAATACATCTTTCCATCGGCCGTGGGCTGCCATTGTTCGCGCATGTCCCGCCGTTCTTTATCCTTCGCCTCCTCGCGCTTCTTCAGTCCCTCCTCCGCGGGCAGTACGCTGCGTGCGACCAAGCCTGGGGTGCCGGACGCGTTCTGCAGCATGACCATCGCGTGCATACCCTCCCGGGCTGACTGCTTGTATCGCTCTTCGCCCGTGGCCGCATACGCCAGGGACATGGCGACGACATTGTATGAGGTCCAGAGCCCGTCATTGTCGTCGTCGATAATGTAACTCGACGTTGGATTCTCGGCGTCGTCAAGGGTTGCGGCCGCAACGAGGCCGAGGCGGCGGTGGAACTTGTTCAGGCGGTCTTCAATGGCGTCTGCGCGTTTCCGGAGCGTCATCTCCACACCGTCGATTCGGCCAATCCCTCCGGCCGTCTTGAAGTAAACGGGAAATCCTCCCGGCTCAACGTGGATGGATTGCACATGGTCGTTCGGCAGGTAACGCCTGCCGGCACGGTAGAACCATTGCCGGCCTTCGAGGTAGGGCGCGTACAAAATGGCGCCTCGGGTGGACCCGATCCACAAATAATCATTGCTGTCAACCGTGAGGCACGTGATCTCCTCCACTGGCAGGCCCTGCTTCCCTTGGAGGTGCGTCCACTTGCCGTCCGGGTCCCGGCGGCTGAGACCGATCGGCGTGCCCACCCAGAGGACACCTCGCAAGTCCGCCGCAAGTGCAGTAATAGAGGTAGCCAGCGGCCCATCGACACCATAGGCTTCGTGACGGGAAGGCTGGGCATCGCCCGGTGCAAGCCAAAACAGGCCCTTCGTGGTGCCAATCCAGGTGACATCTCCCTGCCTGGCCGAGCACGTGAGACCTTCCCACGTACCGCTCACTTCGGGCGAACGATTGAGCAAGGGTGCGACACGTGCCTCCTCTTCCGATGTCATCTTGCCACGCACATGCTCGATGAAGGGCGTGTCCGGCAGGGGTATGTACTGCGTGGCATTGGTGAGCCGGGCAGCGTCGTCGCTGTTATCCAAAGAGGGCACATTGTTCGGTAGTTTGTATTCGCAGACCACACGCGCCTGCGTGGCAGGCGATTCTGCGGGCTTGGGAAGGATGCCGGCCAACAGTACGAACGCGGCGAGCACCTTAGCGGTTAGCATGGGTTACCCTCCGTAGGTTCCAAGTTTATCACCAGGATGTAATTTAGCGGCTTGAACTCGATGGAGCAAACTTCTCCCGCCCTGACTTTGTGTGGAGTTCAGGCCGTTGCCGCTGTTGAAACGAAATCGGCCAATGGCATAACGTCACACCAGTGTCGCTTTGGAGCAAGCTCCCATTGCCAGAGAGAGAATCTTGCCATCTTGGGTCAAGAACCGGTTTGGTTTCATATCAGAATCTCCCAACGTGCACCAACACGGTGCGGAGGGTGACAAGTGAAGCAGGAATCGAATTCACGGCGAAGTTTCTTGAAATCAACCGTGGCGGCGGCTGCCTTTGCCGTTGCGCCGGCATCTCAGGGAAACGTGTCACCGAATGATCGCATTCGTGTCGCTTGTGTAGGCTTGAGGGGACGGGGCCGCGCACATACTCGTGAGATGCTGGCACTGAAACCGCAAGGCGTCGATCTTGTCGCATTCTGCGACGTCGACAAGCAGTTGATGGAAGAGCGTGCCGCCGCGGCCGAGAACGAGACGGGCACGAAGATCCAGCGGTATGCCGATGTGCGAAAGCTCCTGGAGAATGATTCCATCGATGTGATCACCGTCGCCACCCCGAACCATTGGCACGCGCTTATGACGATTTGGGCATGCCAGGCAGGGAAAGATGTGTATGTCGAAAAACCGGTTTCGTGGTGTATTCGCGAAGGCAGGAAGATGGTAGAGGCGGCCCGCAAGTACAAGCGCATCGTGCAAGCAGGAACACAGGCGCGATCGTTTGAGCATGTTCGCCATCAGATGCAGGAAATGCGCGCAGGCTTGCTCGGCGACATTTACATGGTTCGAGGCATGTGCTACAAGCAGCGCGACTCGATCGGTTTCAAAGAATCCGCCGCTCCGCCGGACCACCTCGACTTTGATTTGTGGCTGGGCCCGGCACCGGAACAGCCCTATCACGCCAACCTCGTCCATTACAATTGGCATTGGTTCTGGGATTTTGGCAATGGCGACATTGGCAACCAGGGCATTCACGAGATCGATTTGGCACGTTGGGCGCTGGACAAGGGCGGAGTCATTCGGGTTTCTTCGACCGGTGGCCGCTTCGGCTACCAGGATCAAGGACAGACGCCGAACTCGCTCACATCGGCATTCACTTACGCAGACGGCACCCAGATCGTCTTCGAAGTGCGGGGAAGGTACACCAACGCCGAGGAGGGTGTGCAGATCGGAAACATCTTCTATGGCACGCAAGGTTACCTTCCCGGTGGGAATTGGGGCAGCGGCACCGGTTCCTACCAGAAACAGGACCAGTCTGTCGCGGATTGGCGCCCGCGCTTCGGATTTGGAGGGACGGCCTATGGCAAGCCCCCGAATGAACCGCCGGAAAGCGCGCAACCGGCCGGCAAACTGGACGAGAACGACGCCTATCATTTTCAAAACTTCATCGCGGCCGTGCGCAGCCGGAATCATGAGGAGTTGAACGCCGACATTCTCGAGGGGCACCGCTCGGCCATGTTTGCCCATACCGCCAACATCTCGTACCGCCTGGGACGCGCCTTGACGTTTGACCTCTCACAGGAGGTGTTTGTGGGTGAAGGGGCAGACAAGGCCAACGAGTTCCTCACTAGGCAGTATCGGGAACCGTGTGTGGTGCCG
>JADLCA010000382.1 GCA_020847495.1 Candidatus Hydrogenedentota bacterium
GCACATACAATTCAGAAGAACTGAAGAACACAGGCGAGGGCGCCTATGCCACACGCGCTTGCCCGCCCCCGTGTTCTTGTCTCTTCAATTCTGCCCCCTGGTTTGCCCCAAGAAAACAAGAATTCGAAATTGCTGTCCCATCGCAGAATGACGTGTGGCACAGTCGCCCTCGGCTGTGCTCCTTATTTGCACTTCATCTGCGTCAATCTGCGCCATCTGCGGTCAAAACTACTTCTTGTTGCCAAACACATCCCGGATGGCCTCCAGATACGCCATGCCATTGACCGTGTCCGGTTCGAGGTAGCTGCCCTCGGTCCATTCATTCCAGGCGTTCAGCGTGAGGATCTTCGGGACGGTGTCGCCCTGATCGAGGAAGGCCTTGGCGTCCTGCAAAGCCTTGCGATAGGCCTCCGGCGTGTTGCCGCCGAGCGTCGGCGTCCACGGATAGCCTGCGTTGCTGTACGGGTCGGATTGTACCGTGCGCGGCGACGGGTCCCAGCCCATCGAGACGTTCGGGAAGTACGGAAGCACGTACTGCTCCGTGAACTTCGCATAATCCTTCACGGATTCCTGCTGGATCTTCTCATACGACGTCACCGGGAAATCCGGCATCCCCTGATGATGCACCCACACGTACGACGTGATACTGTCGAACCCGAGGTCCTTCAGCAGCCCGTTGACGTCCGTGATGATCTCCTCGCTGGGCAGCACCTGGCGTCCCCACACGACCGCGTTCAGGTGCAGCTTGCCCAAACCAGCCGCCTCGACGCGCGCGCGGAAATCGTCCAGCGCCGCGCGCGTCTTCGCAACATCGCCGAATGTCTTCAACAGCGTCGAAAGATCGTAGAAGGAAAAGTACAGACCGCCGTCCACGCGCCAATACGAGGGATGCGTGAAGTAGGTCTTGATGACATGATCCGTGGCAGTGCGCCACGTCTCTGGGGGTATCGCGCCGGGCGCGAGCACCTTGTACGGGCCGATGTGCACCGCTGGGTGCAGGTCGAGCCAATCGTGGTTGGCCCACATGAGCGAGAACTTCAGGCGCGACACATTGGGCGCTTTGAGAAACCCCTCTTCCAGCGCGCGATGGAGATACGGCCCCACGTCGTACCAATACCAGTCGAAGATGAAGACATCGACCGCGTGATCCGCGGCCGCATCGATCTTCTTCGCCATCACCGCCGGGTCCGCCTCATCCTCATAGCCCCACAGCGGGACCTTTGGCTGCACGTGCCCCGGCCAACGCGGCTCCGCCCGCTTCAACAACTCCCACTCCGTCCACGGCCCGCCATGCCACTTCGCGTTCGTGGCATCCTGGTGATAATTCGGGAAGTAATACGCCGCCAGCGTGTACTCGTCCGCCTCGGGCTTAACCCCCTCCGCCGCAAACGCCGCCACCGTACCCATCACCAACACCGAACCCGCAATGAGGTAATTCATGACAAGCCCCCCCTGTGTTTAGTACACGCCGATCAAACATCGCAGATCTGCACCCCCTGCGCGAGCGACGCCAGCGGGTCTTCGCGCTTGGGGATGAACTCCTGGGCGAGGTAGCCGGTGAAGCCGGTTTCCACGATGGCTTCGCAGATACGGCGGTAGTTGAGTTCCTGGGTCTCGTCGATCTCGTTGCGGCCGGGCACGCCGCCGGTGTGGTAGTGGCCGATGTACTGGTGGTTCTCCTGGATCGTGGCGATGACGTCGCCTTCCATGATCTGCATGTGGTAGATGTCGTAAAGCAGTTTGAAGCGTTCCGACCCGATCTCCTGGCACAGGTTCGCGCCCCACGGCGTGCGGTCGCACATGTAATCCTTGTGGTTGCGCTTGCTGTTGAGCAGTTCCATGCAGACCGTCACGCCAAGCTGTTCGGCGAGCGGCATGATGCGCTTCAACCCCACCGCGCAGTTCTTGAGGCCTTCCATGTCGTCCATGCCGCGGCGATTGCCCGAGAACACGATCATGTTGGGCAGACCCGCCTCGGCCACGAGTGGCAGCAGGCGCTCGGATTCTTTCACGAGCTTGTCGTGGTCGGCGGGCAAGGTCCACCCGTCTTTGATCCCGCTGGGGCCGTTGGCCATCGCGCAAGTGAGGCCGTGCTGTTTGACGACCGCCCAGTCCGCCTCGCCCAGCAGATCGATCGATGGGATGCCCATGGCCTTCACCTTCTGGGCGAACTCGTCGAGAGGAATCTTGTCGTAACACCATTTGCACACCGACTGCTTCAGTCGGCCCTTCAGCGGCGTGGCCGGGGTGTCCTGCGCGGTGGCGCTGGCGGACAATGCGGCGCCGGCGGCGCCCGCGGCAAGGGTGGATAGAACGGTGCGGCGAGTGATCTGGTGGGTCATGGCTGGCTCCTTGGTGTTGTGCGTGGGGGATATTGTGCCACAGGCGCCACGGCGGGGGAAAGATCACGGGGGGCACGGACTCGCACGGACGCACACAGCGCGGCGCAGCCAGAACCAAACGAAGCGCCTTGTCCACCGATTGCGCAGATTGCACCGATTCAGAAATGAGACTGGAATGGGGCACGGGCGTCCCGCCCGTGGTTCTGTTTTGATCTTACCGCGAAGGACGCGAAGGCAGCGCAAGGAAGAGAGTGCTTCTATCAGGAGCGCCGGCATCCCTGCCGGCTCTTGAGGAAAGGTCTTGCTACTTCTTCGCGATCTTCGCTGCTTCGCGGTGAAATTCCTCCTCTATGCCGCCAACCGCTCCAAGATAGGGCAAGCTGCGGTACGTGCCTCCAAGGAGGTTGCATATCTCCCATACTTCCCATACTTCCCATAACTCCCATCACTGGCCTTGCGGACCGAGCTTGCGCGGGAATCGCGAGTTTCTGGTATGCTGGTGGGGCATGGCAAAACGCTGCAAGGAACCCATGCCGATGAGCCACTACATCTTTGCCCGGCTGCCGGGAAGTGCTTTGCGCTGCACGCTGGCCGCGCTGGCGGTTTGTGTTGCGTCGCGCGCGGACGCGCCGGAAGGCGGCTGGGTGCGAAACCCCGTGGACACCTTTGTGCTTGATTCCATGCGGCAGCACGGGGTGTCCCCTTCTCCCGAAGCGGACCGCTACACGCTTGTTCGCCGCGCGCACCTGGACCTGCTGGGACTGCCGCCATCTCCGACGGAGGTCGAGGCTTTCGTGAACGACCCTGATCCGCAGGCCTACGATAAGCTCATCGACCGCCTCCTCGCTTCGCCGCATTACGGCGAGCGCATGGCGGTCCGCTGGCTCGATGCAGCGCGTTACGCGGACACCAACGGCTACGAGAAAGACCGGCCCCGGCCCGTCTGGCCATATCGCGATTGGGTCATTCGTGCGTTCAACGACAACATGCCGTTCGACCGTTTCGTGATCGAACAGCTTGCGGGTGATCTCTTGCCGGGCGCGACCGAAGCGCAGCGGGTCGCCACGGGCTTCCTGCGTAACTCGATGCACAACGAGGAAGGCGGCGTGGACGCGGAAGAGTTCCGCTATGAGGCCATGGTGGATCGCACCAACACAGTGTCCACGGTGTTCCTGGGCCTGACCATGGCCTGTGCGCAGTGTCATTCGCACAAGTACGATCCGCTGACGCAGCGCGAGTATTTTCAATTCTACGCGTTCCTGAACAACACCGACGACGTTGAGATGGAAGTCCACGATGCCGCCGTCGCGAAAGAGCGCGACGCGCTTGAAACCAAGATCGCCGCGCTCGTCGAAGAATTGCCGAACCGCTTCCCCGCGGGTGAAATGCAAGGCGAGACCTCCGCGGCGCATCTCGTACGCAAGTTCGCGGCGTGGGAAGGCGAGGTGGCATCGCGGGCGGCGCACTGGACCGCGCTCGATCCCGTCGAGTTCACGTCCAAGTATCACGCCACGCTGGTGCGCATGCCGGATCAATCGATCCTCGTGAAAGGCGATGTGCCCAACACGGACACCTACGAAGTGTCGTATCGCGCGAACCTCGCCGGCATCACGGCCATCCGCATTGAAGTGCTGCCCGATCCCAGCCTGCCCAACGGCGGACCCGGCCGCGGGGTCATCATGTCGCCGGGCGGCGATTTCCTGCTCAGCGAAATCGCGGCCACCGACGCTCCGTGGCTGCAACCGGATCAGGTGCAGCAGGTCACGCTCCAAAATGCGACCGAAGATTTCGCCGCCGAAGGCCGCGCGGCGCAGTTCGCCCTCGACGGCAAGCTCGACACGGGCTGGTCGATCAAGGGGCAGGAAGGCAAGCCGCATGCAGCAGTCTTCGAGTTCGCCGCGCCAGTCACGCATGAAGGCGGCACCCTCCTGCGCTTGAAGCTCGATCAATATTATGTGCATCAACACACCATAGGCCGATTCCGCGTGTCGGTGACCAGCGCTCCGCTGCCGGTCAAAGCCTCGGGCGTGCCCTCGGACATTGAATCGATCGTGCTCACACCGCAAGCGGAGCGTAGCGCGGAGCAGTCCGAACAACTGAAACGTTACTACCTGTCCATCGCGCCCGAACTCACCGAGGCCCACAAGGAAATTGAGGCGATGCGCGCGTCGATGCCGCGCATGCCGCGAACGCTCGTGCTCGAAGAGCGCGAAACCCCGCGGGTCACGCATATTCAGCATCGGGGCGAATTCCTGCAGCCGCGCGAGGCCGTCACGCCGGGCGTGCCCGCGGTGTTGAACTCGTTGCCTGCGGAGGCGCCTCCAAACCGCCTCACGCTCGCGCGATGGCTCGTTTCGGAAGAGAACCCGCTGACCGCGCGTGTGACGGTGAATCGCTTTTGGGACATGCTCTTCGGCCGCGGCATCGTGCCGACTCCCGAAGATTTCGGAACGCGCGGAGAAGAGCCTAGTCATCCCGAGTTGTTGGATTGGCTCGCTGTTGAGTTCGAGCGAAGCGGCTGGGACGTGAAAGCGATGCTGCGTCTCATCATGACGTCGGCGGCGTATAGGCAGTCCTCACGCATCACGCCGGAACTGCTCGCTAGCGACCCAAGTAACGAGTGGCTCGCGCGCTGTCCGCGCGTTCGTGTCGAGGCGGAGTTCATCCGCGACATCGCGCTGTCCGCGAGCGGTCTCCTCAGCGCGAAGATGGGCGGCCCTAGTGTGAAGCCGCCACTGCCCGAAGGCGCCATGTCACTCGTGTACCCCGGCGACCCGTGGACCGTGGCCGAGGGCGAAGACCGCTATCGGCGCGGAGTCTACACGTATTGGAAACGCACACTGCCGTATCCCACGGCGATGGTGTTTGACGCGGCCGCCCGCGATACCACCTGTGTGCGGCGCATCCGATCGAATACGCCCTTGCAGGCCCTCACGATGCTGAACGACGCGCAGATGATGGAGGCGTCCCGCGCCATGGCGCAGCGCGTGCTGCAGGAAGCGCCCGCGGACATGCCCAGCCGGATCGCCTACGCGTTTATGCTCGCGCTGTCGCGTCCACCCGATGCGGACGAGCAGACTTGGATCACCGACTTCTATGAGCAGCAACGGGCGCGATTCGATAGCGGTCAGTCCGACGCAACGGTCATCTTCGTTACGGACACGCCTGCGGAAGACACAACAGAGCGTGCCGCCTGGACCCTGATATGCCGCGCGTTACTCAACACGGATGAGGCAATTACGAAGCAGTGAGAGGGACTGACCCGAATGGCACCAACTCTTGCCTTAAGAAGCATCCTGGGTGACCACCCTCGGAACGCCACGCACCAGCGTGGCATCTCGGAGCGTGGACGAGACCCGCTGCAAAGACGTTGCTTGAGATGGGGCCTTCACTCCTTCGATGCGTTGCCGGGCTGGTGCCCGGCGTACCCAGGGCATCCCTATTCGCAGGCTCTCTTAAGCCCAAGGACTTCACAATGAACCGGCATAGCCAGCAGCAAGACGCGGTCCATGCAATCACCCGCCGCCACTTCTTTCGCGACTGCGGCGTAGGCCTCGGCAAGATCGCGTTGGCCTCCCTCCTGTGCGGCCGCGCTGCCTCCGCGAATCTGAATAACCCGCTCGCGCCCCGGCCCGCGCATTTCCCGGCGAAGGCGAAACGCATCATCTACCTCTTCATGGCGGGCGCGCCAAGCCAACTCGATTTGTTCGACAACAAGCCTGTCTTGAAACAGTACGATGGCAAGCCCATCCCTGAAGAGATCGTTAAGGACCAGCGCTACGCCTTCATCCAGCGCGACGCCGCGTTGATGGCCTCGCGTTTTTCCTTCGCGAAACATGGCCAATCCGGCGCTGAACTCTCCGAGATGTTGCCGCATCTGGCCACCGTAGTCGACGACATCGCGATCGTGCGCTCCGTCACCACGAGCCAGTTCAATCACGCGCCCGCGCAAATCTTCATGAACACCGGTTCGCCGCAACTGGGCCGCCCGAGCATGGGCGCGTGGGTCACTTACGGCCTCGGCAGCGACGCCGCAGACCTGCCCGGCTTCGTCGTACTCGCCACCGGCGAAGGCTCGAGCGGCGGCGCGAACAACTGGGGTTGTGGCTTCATGCCGACGGTTTACCAGGGCGTGCCGTTCCGCAGCGAAGGTGATGCGATATTAAACGTTTCGAGCCCGCAGGGTATCGATGCCGCCATGCAGCGCGACTCACTCGACCTCATCGGCAAGCTCAACCGGCGCCACTTGGAAGTACACGGCGATCCCGAGATCGCCACGCGCATCAATTCCTACGAGATGGCCTATCGCATGCAAACCAGCGCGCCCGAACTGATGGACCTGAGCGGCGAGAGTCCTGAGACCCTCGCCCAGTACGGCGTCGAACCGGGCAAGGCCTCCTTTGCGAAGAACTGCCTGCTCGCGCGGCGGCTCATCGAGCGCGGCGTGCGCTTCGTCAACGTGTACCACGGCGGTTGGGACCACCACAGCGACGTCGCGGGCGGTCTCAAGGCGCAGTGCGGCGCGACGGACCAGGCCACGGCGGCCCTGCTCACGGACCTCAAACAACGCGGCCTGCTTGACGAGACGCTCGTTGTGTGGGGAGGCGAGTTCGGGCGCACGCCCATGGTGGAATCCAGTGCCGCGCTCGGCCGCAGCCTTGGGCGCGATCATCATCCCCAGGCCTTCACCATGTGGATGGCCGGCGGCGGCATCAAAGCAGGCCATACCCTCGGCTCCACCGACGACCTCGGGTTCAACATCACCGAACGTCCCGTCCACGTCCACGACATCCAGGCCACAATCCTGCACCTGCTCGGCCTGGAACACACCCGCCTCACCTACCGCTTCAAAGGCCGCGACTTCCGCCTCACGGATGTCTTCGGCAATCTCGTCCCCGAACTGATCGCGTAGGCGGAACAATCCAGACGGGGAAACGGAGGGAAGAGCCGGCAGGGATGCCGTCGCTCCTGGTGCGGCGTTCCCGCTTCAGGGTCCTTTGTTCGCGGTGGTCCAGCGGAGGGCAGTGACAGAGTGGGGGGGCAGTGCGAGGGGATAGGGGAATCGGAAGTCATCCAGCGTTCTGGTTTCAATGGTCAAGCGCTCGCGGTCTTCGTTGTCATCGCCGATGCTGGCCGGTGAAAGGCGCAGCATGGTCGCCTCGTGCGAAGGTGGGGCCGGGGTTTCGATGGAGACGTCCATCGCAAATTCCAGGCTGAGGTTGAAGAGTATCGCGCTGAAAGCGTCACCCTCGCGGAACGCGAAGGACTGAATGTACGTGACGTCCACATCGTGTTCGAGTCCGTTCAGCGCCTCTTGGTACCAGCTTGGGTTTGGCCCGGATTGGAGGGTCTCGATCATGTCGCCCTGGATGATCTGATTGGCGAGTTCCACCCCAAGCCACGTCGGGCGCTTGCGTCCCGTCGCGGCGATATCCCGCAGCATCCCCCAGAGGCGGACATAGTTCTTGCTGCCCATGTCGAATGAGTATTGAAGCGCGGTGAAGGCGCACTGCGCGCGGATGCCGAAATCGCGTTGATACACGAGCATGTGCAGTGGCAGCGCGAGGGTGCCGCCCGCGCCGGTCACGAAATCATTGCGGACATCGTTGGGGATGTCGCCGCCGGTGGTGTGGAAGTTGATCTCGTAGATCGCCATGCCGGTGTTGCGTCCCGCGTGCTGGATCAGGCCCGCGGACTCGCGCAGCTTGCCCTTCGCGGCGTCCTCGAAAGGCCTCGCGAAAAGCGGATAGTACATGTTCGCGGGCGTGTCGTGCGTGTCGAGGCCTCCAAAGTACGGAGCAAGCGCCACCGTATCGTGCTCGGTACTGTTGCTCTGAATTTCTTCCTGACGCCCGGGGAAGTAGTATTGGCCCCCGATGATCAGGTCGAAGTTCTCAGCACGAAACGCCGGATGCGCCTTCAGCAGCGCGAAGCGATCGGAGGCTATCTCGCCGAGCCGCACGCCGCCCAGCGCGGATGCGCCAAAGAAGGGATCGGATCCCGAAGCAGCGCCCCACATTTCATTGCCGTATTCGAGATGAATCTGTGGAAAGGCGTCCGTCCACGGGGCGGGATGGCCCAACGCGGACCTGCGATCGGCGAAAGGATGCGCGCCATCCGCAGGCGCGGCCAGATATTCCGTGAGGCCGCGCATGTCCTCCGGCGAGAAGCTGGGCGGGATCACATACCAGGGCTCGGCACCAAGAGCCTCGCATAGTTCTAGGAATTCGTGTAGCGAATAGGAAAAATCGCCGCCCGCGCGTTGCTTCGGGCTGAACCCGGCCGTCTTCCGCGCCCAGGGCTCGGCGAGTTGATTCTCGAGGGTTTCGCCAAGTTGCGTGCTCCAGTCGCGGATAACGCCGGGACGCAGTTCCCGCAGCCGTTCAACGAGTGCTTCCGTGAAGACGGTGGGATTGGATTGATCGGTGCGTTCGAGCGTGGCGTCGTCGAGCCAGGCCTCAGCGGTAGCTCCTTCCAGCGTCACACTGGCTACGAGGAGCGGATGGTAATCCCCTTCCCGATATCCATCGTTCCGATCCACACCCGGCGCCGCGTCGAATGCAAACTCGTAGAGTTGCCACTCCGGTGAAAGCGTAAGGACTTCATTCACGAACTCGGTCTCGCCTTCCCGGTAGAAGCGTGCACGGAGTTGTCCGCCGCTCTCCCCACCCCGCGCCCAGAACGCGAAGCGCCATGGCCCTTCGATCACCAGCAATTTGCCCGCGGTAACATCGCCATCGCGCCACTCGCTGTCCAGATATACATTCCACGTGGGGGAGCCTGAGGCGCTTAGATGAAGGGACTGCTTGCCGGGACTCTCGGGCCGGATGCTGGCCGTGTCGACGGTATTCTCCGACATCCGCGTGCCCACGAAGATGCCCTTGAGTTCCTTGCGCACAAGCAACACGTCGTACTCCTGCGGTGCGGGGCCGGGCTGGTCCAGGTAGAAGACGTTCTGGTTGTTCTCCAGTGTGAATCGCTTGACAGTCCCACGGCGTCCCTTCGCCGGTCCGTAAACGATCTCGTAGTCCGCGCCGTCCCAGAAGCCTTCCGGCTGCCCGATGCCGTATTGCTCGTGGTTCCATTCCGTGACCCAGAACGCCTGCGGGACGCGTGTGCCGGTGGCCTTCGCATCCGCGTGCAGGACGCTGCCGTACACGGCGGACTCGAAACCGGGATTTGGAATGAGATTCTTGATGATCTGCGACGCACCGTAGGGAGAACGCCCGCCGAGGTTGATGCCGAGGCGCTTGGCTTTTGGCACAATGACGTTTCCGGTGATGGAGATGACGGTAGGTTCCGGCCTGCTTTCACTCCCCGCAGGATCGTCACTTACGGGAAGGTTAGTGCGTTCTTGAGGCGCGGTGCGTGGCAGGCGAAGGTAAACAACCACGGCGGAGGTGCACACGATGGAGGCGATGAAGCACACGAGGATGATCGTGCGGTCTTTCATTTTGCGGCGGCGCGCCAAGCTTCCTCCCTCCGTCGCGCGTGGTGACTGCGCACGCAGAGTATAGCATCTGGACAGGCGCTACAATCCGTTATTGAAATACGATGGTGCGCTGCGCGTGGCGGATGATCCGGTGATCCAGATGCGCGTGGATGGCATTGGCGAGCGCCAGCTTTTCCAGGTTCCGGCCTTTGCGTTTCAGATCCTCGACCGTGTCCTTGTAGTAGACGCGCTCGACCATTTGCTCGATGATCGGGCCTTCATCCAGGGCGGGGGTGACGTAGTGCGCCGTGGCCCCGATGATCTTAACGCCGCGCTCGTAGGCCTGCCGGTACGGGTCCGCACCCTTGAAAGACGGCAGGAAGCTGTGATGGATGTTGATGATGTCGCGCTTGTAGGCCGCGAGAAACCCATCGGAGAGAATGCGCATGTAGCGGGCGAGCACGAGGAAATCGGTGTCCTGCACGAGGTCGAGGATGCCTTGCTCCGCCCGCAACTTGGTCTCGGGAGTGACCGGCACGTAGTGGAAGGGGATGTCGTAGCGTTCGACGAGGTCCCGGCAATCCTCGTGATTGCTGATGACCATAGGGATGCTGACCCGAAATTCTCCACTGCGGTGGCGGTAGAGCAGGTCGAACAGGCAGTGGTCCTGCTTCGATACCAGTATCCCCATACGCGGTGTTTCGGTAGAGTAATGGATTTCCCAAGTGGCCTGGAGTTCATCAGCGACTTCGCGCCACCCCGTTTCGAGTGATTCGCGGCTCACCCGCTCCTCGTCCAGCGAGAAAAGCAACCGCATGAAGAATCGGCCGCCTTCCGGGTCCGTCGTATGCTGATCGGAAGTCAGGATGTTGCACTCGCTGCGAAAGATGAAATCGGAAACGCGCGCGACAATCCCCTTCTTGTCGGGACACTGAATCAACAATACCGTCTGCGTCATGGCTCCCCCAGTTCAAATCTATCAATGGCGCGGCATCGCACGCCGGAACGTGGCCACAAAGTCACGGTCCGACTGTTTGCCATACGCAGCCTCTGCGGGCGGTTGCGGCGGGAACATGTCCACCGGCGCCATTCCCGAAGCCCGCGCAGCGTCCTTCAGTTGCGTATCCAGTGTCGGGCCCGGTTGCGCGGACTTGTCGTTGCTGGCATGGATCGCGGAGCGCCGGTAGGACTCCTCCGAAAGCCGCGTCGGATTCTCCATGTGGCTGAGCATCGTGCTCTCCAGGCGGATGGTGTCCGTGCTTTCATCGTAGTAAATGTCCAGGATCCGGCCTTCCTGCGGATAGTCGATAATAGAACCGGTCTGAATCTCATAATAGGGATAGGCGCCGTCCACGTACTCCACGTAGTTCACGTGCGTGTGCCCGCAGAGGTGCGCGATGATATTCGGCTGGCTCGACACGTACTCTCTCCATTCAGGCGTGCGCACCTGCTCCTGCGGATAGGGCAAATCAAAATCCTCAGAAGGATGGTGGGACGCGAGGATGACGAATTCCCCTTCGGCTTGTGCATCTTCTATCTCCGGCTTTACGAAAGACTCGAACTGTTCCCGCGTCATGATGCCGTAGTGCGCGGGCAATCCAGGAGGTGGATTCGGGGCCACGGTATCCATCACGACGAGCCGCACCGGGATACCATCCTTGGGGTGGACTGAGTAGCGGGTGAGGCCGCTCTCGACATTGCTTTCATCGAAGCCATGGCCGGCGGGCGCTGTGGTGGTGTTAAAGTGCTCTTCAATGAACTCCGTACGCCGCGAGAAGTGACGTTCCGGGTCGGCCACGATGCGGCCCGCCTCAAGGTCACCCAGAAGAAGTTCCAGCGTGTCAGGATCCATGAGTTCTTCACTGCCGCGAAGAATGGCGGGGCTGTACAGGCTGACGGGCTCCAATGCGTTGAGGTTCTTGTCGAGGAGATGCAGCCCGAAGGCGGTTGCAACTAGACGCAGCAACGGCGCCTTCCAGTCCTGCTCGTCGATCGCAGTCCGGTCCACGGCAAATGTGCCTACCGAAAGCTCATCGTGGTTGCCAAATACCGTATACCACGGGATGGAAGGATCCAATCCCTCAGCTTGAAATCCCAGCTTGGGATTGTCTTCCGGAGCCACGTCGCGGAGTTCTCCATCCGCCTCGCCAGAATCGGGCAGGACCCAATGGCCGTCCATCGTGTCGATAAACCAGCGGAGCTCGTTGTGCTGGCAGCCGTCGGTCAGGTCGCCGGTTGCGATCACGAAGTCGACGGGAGGTTCATCGCCGCCCTTGGCGGAGTGATGCTCATTGATAACGCGCAGGGTGGCGTCCAGCGTTTGGAGTCCATAGGCCTCCTGGGGACGCCACGCCTCCGCCATGAGAGCGGCCAGCCGCACCGCGCGGTTGGGGCTTTCCTCGTCCACGATCTGCGTGTCGGAGATGTGGGCGATTCGCAGCCAATGGACCCCGCCCGAACCGGGTTCAATCGTATCGCTGGGTGGCGTCGGACATCCTGTGATGCAAAGGCTCACGGCTGCGATGGCAGCAGCAAACACGAAGGGCTTCGGCAAGCATTTGATTGGGTCACATCTCACGAGGATACGTTCTCCTTGGTCGTGCTATCAGCCGGACGTCATCCCAGGACTTCCGCAACAAAATAGAAGCATACCAGAAGACCAACCCCCACCGCAGTCTTGTAGGGCGGGTTTTCTACCCGCCTATCTTCCGCGCGCACGTCTCTTGGCGCTGGACCGGCGCGGCGAAAGGGCTCTCCCAAAGAAAGAAACGGGACAGTTTCCTGCCCCGTGCCCTTGAGTTCAGAGTGTGAGCCAAACACACAGAATCCCGGCGTCCGGGATTCCGGTGCTTACCCTAGTGATTCCCGTACCCCTTGTGTCTATCCCTGTCGTGCGGCTTTCTGTGCCCGCCATGATGGTCTGGGTGCGGCCGCGGTTTTGGCCGCTGTGTTTCGGCCAACAGTCTCGTCATCGCGATTGCCGATTCGAGTTGCGCGGAAACCTGCTGCTTCTCGGCCGAATCTTTCACCCAGTCCGGGGGCTCAATCTGGCCGTCAAGCATCAGGAGGAAGTTCTGCAACTCCTGCAGTGCAGCCTTATAGCAGCCCGCAGTTATCTTCTGCTGAATCGCGTCGAGTCTGTTGGTCATGGCGCCGATGCGGCCTTTTGCGCACTTTACGTTTGGCGTGTCAATCACCGCAAGAGGAAGGGCCGCCACGGTGTCGGTGAGGTTGTCAATAATAGCGGCAACGTAACTGGCGGGAACGCCGTACTCTAGTGGCGTGGGGTCGGCCCCGTCTTCGATGCCGTCACCGTCGGTATCCGGGTCACAGGGGCTGGTTCCCAAATTGTGGACTTCGTCCCCATCCAGAAGGCCGTCACCGTCCGAGTCCGGATTCAGAGGATCGGGACAACCGCTCCCTTGAGCCAAGTCCAGCTCCTCGCTGTCGAGAAGTCCATCGCCATCGGTATCGGTAATGACGATGTCATCAGAAGGGTCGAGTGGATTGGTGCCGTCTACCAGCACTTCCTGACCGTCGCCGATGCCGCCGCCATCGGTGTCCGGAACAAGCGGGTCCGTTCCCTGGACAAGCACTTCATCTCCGTCATTGAGGCCATCGCTGTCCGTATCCGGACTCGCGGGGTCCGTGCCGTAGATAGTGGTCTCGTCCACGTCAGTCAATCCGTCGCCGTCTCCGTCGAGGACAATCCCCTCGAGACCCAGCACCCAGACGGCTCCGCGTCCGCTTCCGCCATCATCGTCTTGATTGGCGCCCACGGCCAGTTCCGGCATGCCGTCGGCGTCCAAGTCGCCGAGACCGGCCAACGAAACACCAAAGCGGTCACCGGCTCGCAGCGGCCCCACCAGTCCCCCTTCCAGGGAGCTTACCTTCTGGAAACCGTGCACCGTGCCATCCGCGTTCATGAACAGCACATACACCGCGCCACGCGCACTTCCGCCATCGTCGTCACCCGGAGTGCCGACAGCCAGGTCTGCTACCCCGTCGGCGTCCAGATCGCCGGTAGGGGCGACAGAGAACCCGAACTGATCGGTATTCTCCAGGTAGCCCTCGAAGCCGCCTTGCGTATCGCTGATCTTCTGGGTGGCATGGACAGTTCCATCGCCATTCAGAAACAGGATCCACAGCGCGCCGCGCAACGCGCCACCGTTGTCATCGCCAATCGCGCCCACTGCCAAGTCGGCGATGGCGTCGCCGTCCAAGTCGCCGATCGCCGCCAGCGATGCGCCGAATGCGTCGCCATTAACGAGAGGCAGGAGAGCACCAATCGACGAACTGATCTTCTGGTGCGCCTTGACCGTGCCGTCTGTGTTCAGGAACAGTACCCAAACCGCACCTCGGTCCGTGCCACCATCGTCGTCGGCACTGGCTCCGACAGCGACGTCACCTACGCCGTCGCCGTCAAGGTCCCCTAATCCGCACAGGGCGGAGCCGAATGCGTCAGTATTATCCAAGGTGCCTGTGAAACCGCCGGCGGTATTGCTGATCTTCTGTTGAGCCTTGACCGTACCGTCGGCGTTCATGAAGAGGACCCACACAGCGCCTCGATTGAGCCCGCCGTCGTCGTCACCGGTGGCACCTGCGGCGAGGTCCGGCACTCCGTCGGCATCCAGGTCGCCGAGCGAGGCCAGCGAGGCGCCAAGGATATCCGAGTCGTCGAGAGCTCCGCTGAATCCCCCGGTTCCGGAGCTGATCTTTTGGTGTGCCGAAACCGTGCCGTCATCGGCGAGAAACAGAATCCAAATGGCACCCCGGTTGAGGCCGCCGTCGTCATCATTCGGTGCGCCTACGACCAGGTCCGAGATGCCGTCTCCGTTGATATCCCCCGCAGAGGCCGTCGAGTAGCCGAACTGATCATCGTCGTCCAGAAGCCCCGTGAAATTGCCCGCCGTATCGCTAATCTTCTGTTCGGCAACGACCTCGCCGGTCAGAGCCCAAACTGCGGCCGGCAAAGACAAGGTCAAGGTGAGCACTAGTAAGAGTTTCGGAAGTGGGGGGTGCAGAAAATCTCTTGACAATCTCGTACTGGAGAACATAGACCTTTCCCTCCTAAGACGCTTGGCATGATCCCCGTAAAACGCTCTGACTTGGGGTGACAGCAAACAACCCCAAATTCCCCAAGTCTGACGTCGGCAAGCCTTGCGCGGCGAAAAGGTCTTATCTCGCACTGCCAACTTCCCACGGATTATACCATCAGGCTGTTGCATACGAGGTTAGGTTTTCCCGATTTTCGCCGTATTGGCCTTCCGGAGGGAGTATAGCACAGGGTTTCCATAAAAGCCTGTACCTAGACCTTTTAGGCTTCCTTGCGGAACACAAATATGTGGCAGATGACAAACGGCCACACGGTTCCCAGCAAAGGCCACCCGGCCTTGTTGATGAGGCCCAAGGTCCTCTTTGCCATGCCCGGCAACCCGCGTCCGATACCTTGAGGACCAGGCCGCACGTCGAGCAGGCGGAAGCCGTGACGCGCCATGAGGCGTGTCATCCCCTCTAAGGAGAAGAGCACGGTGTGCCAGGGGGGGCAGAAGACTTCGTGCAATTGGGGCAGCTCGAGTGTTCGAATGCCCATGCGTGCGGCCTGGCCCATGAAGCGGGCGAACCGCGCGGTTGGTTGCATGGACACAAACAAGCCGCCCGGGTTGAGCAGCGTTCGCGCGTGGTCCAGCCACGCATCGTGGCCCACGATGTGTTCGAACACGGCGGACATCATCAGTGCGTCCCGTGTTTCACCTTGGACACTGAAGAGGTCGCCAAGTTCGACGGCCAAGCCTTTGGTCTTGCAGTGCGCAACCATGTCCACGGCGAGGTCGACCCCGCGGTAGTCGACTCCCCGCGAGACGAGCAATTCACCCAGGCCGCCCCACCCCGCTCCTACTTCCAGGACGCTGGAAGGCATCCCATGAGCACGCAATGCGGCAAGCAGGGCTTTGTAGTAGGGCTGGGCCGCTCCTATCGCCTCTTCCGCAGCGGAACGCAAATGCCCGGATTTCACGTACTCAGTCCGGTATGCCGCTTCAAGTTCTTCCGGGGTGGGTTGGGGAACAAGCTGCAAACTGTTACACCTGAGGCACTCGTGGTAGGCGTATCCGATCCGGCGGCCGAAGAACCGCAGGGACCCGCCACATGCCACGCAGGCGCCTTCATCGTGCATTCAGATTCCACTCCTCCCACCGCCCAAGCACGGCCGTGGACAACTTCAGAAACATACACTCGTTGATCGCAAAACCTTAGGGCTGCCAAGAGTAAATGTCAATCGTCCCGTGCTTTTGATTCGCCGTTCGGCACATAGTATCGTAGCCCCTGTCATTCCTGTAGAAACAAGCGCGGACGGGCTGCGTCCGGAGGTATCATGGAGCAAGCTGCGCCGGAGGTCTCGGTCGTTATTCCGGTATTCAACGAAGAGCCAAACCTGCGGGAACTGTTCTCCCGCGTCGTGTCCGTATTGGATGGACTTGGGCGCACCTTCGAAATCGTCGCGGTAGATGATGGTAGCACGGACGGCAGCCTTGCCCTGCTTCGCGAGTTGCGCGCGGGCGACCCGCGACTGCGCATCGTGTGCCTGGCACGCAATTTCGGACAGAGCCCGGCGCTGTACGCGGGGTTCGCCCATGTGCGCGGCGAGATCGTGGCCATGCTCGATGCCGATCTCCAGAACCCTCCGGAAGAACTCCCGAAGCTCATCGCCAAAATCGACGAAGGGTATGACTTCGTCAGCGGATGGAGACAGGACCGCAAAGACACCTTCCTGCGGACGATACCATCGCGCTTGCTCAACTACTTCGTGAAGAAGACCACGCGTGCACAGTTTCACGATGTGGGATGCTCGATCAAAGCCTTCCGGCGTGAGGTGATTGAACTCATGGCGAAGTTTACCCACCGCTCACGGTACCTGCCGGTGGATGTGGCGTGGCTCGGCGTGCGCACGGCCGAGGTCGTCGTGCGGCACGAACAGCGCGGCGCCGGGACGAGCAAAGATGGCCTGTTCAAACTCTTTCGGACGGCGTTTGACCTCGTGACCAGTGTCACGGCCGCGCCACTGCAATTCTTCAGTCTGCTGGGGTGGATCTTCGCCATCATTGGATTTGGCGTGGGCCTGCGCGTGGCGTATTTCCGCCTGACACATGGCGACCTGAACTACATGGGGTCCGTCGTGGCGTTGATGTTCCTCATGTTCGGCGTGCAGCTCA
>JADLCA010000383.1 GCA_020847495.1 Candidatus Hydrogenedentota bacterium
AAGCGCGAAGAGCAGATCGATCGCGTCATCAGCGCGACCGTGGGCATGTACGGCGACCTGCAAGGCATTGCCGGAAAGACGCTGCAGGAGATCGAAGGCCTTAGCCTCCCCGCACCGGACGATGAGGCGGAAGGGGATGTGCAGGAGTAGGTGCGTGCTCAATCGCTCACGATGAGACGTAGAGCATCAGGGCGAAGAGCACAGCCGAGGGCGGCTATGCCACACGTCTATCTCCATTCGTAAGTTTGCCGGAAACTTGATTAGCTCTCTGCAAACCAGGAACTGGAAGACAGGAAGAAACGCGCCGTGCATGGCAAGCGCGTGTGGCATAGCCGCCCTCGGCTGTGCTCTTGTGTTCTAGCCCGTGAGGACGTTTCGCGTCAAAGCACGAACCTACTCCCCGCTACCCCTCTCCAGATTCCGCGCCGCCTTGTCCGCGGCGCCGGCCGTCATGCGCGCGGCCTTCGCATCGCGCTTCATCTCCGCGACAGACTTGATCTTCAGTCGCGCCGCGCCTTTGCACCTGCTTGTGCCGAGACGCGGTTCCGCGGCGAGCCGTTTTCTCGCGCGGGGAATTTCCTTGCGATACTGAGGAAGCCACTGCGCCTGCGCGACGAGCATCTCGTCGGCCATCTGCCAGATCTCCGGCGGGTTGCACACGGCTGCGGTCAGGGGATCATGGAGCATCGCCTGCTTCAGCAGCGTTACATCGCCGCGCACTGCCGCTTCAACCGCCATGCGCTGCACCTGGATGCTCGCGTTGCATGTCGCCGCGCAGGCCAGCGGCAGATCTCCCACAACCGGCATGTTGAGTCCCGTGCGATCGACATAGCCCGGTGCCTCGATGACGCTGTCCGGCGGCAGGTTGGTGATGCAGCCCCGGTTGATCGTGTTGAAGTGTCCACGGTAGATCCGCCCGGTCTCCATGGCTTCGATGATGTAGCTGCCGTGCTCCGACGAACGGTTCTCCGGTGAGAACACTGGGGCGGGTTCCTTCATCCAATTCGGGAAGTCCGTCTCAAACCACGTGCGCCCTTCCGTGCAGATGCGCAGGTAGCCGCCTGTCTCGCCGTTAATCCAGTCGCTCAGATCGATCCATTTGTGAATCTCGCCGCTGCGTTTGCGGTACCACGGCACATACTCGGACACATGCCCGTTGCTCTCCGTCGTGTAATAGCCGAAGCGCCGCAAGATGTCGATGCGCACCTTCTCCGTCTCGCGATAGACGGGATGCTTTTCAAACGCAGCCAACAGCGCCCCCGTCAGATCGCGCCCCTTGTGGGCGACCTTGATGAACCAGGTCTGGTGGTTGATGCCCGCGGCCGTCACGTCCAACTCGTGCATGGGCACGCCGAGGGCCTCGGCAATCTGGTGCCACGACCCGTGCACGCCGTGGCACAGCCCGATCGCGTTCACCCCGCCATAGTGGTTGCAGGCCCAGGTCAGCATGGCCATCGGATTCGAGTAGTTCATGAATACGCAACCCGGCGCCGCCACCGCGCGAATGTCCCGGCAGAAGTCGAGCAGCACCGGAATGCCGCGTTGCCCATACATGATGCCGCCCGCGCAGAGCGTGTCGCCCACGCACTGATCGATACCGTACTTCAACGGAATGTCGATATCCGTCCGGAACGCTTCGAGTCCGCCCACGCGCACGACCGAGAAAACGTAATGCGCGCCTTCGAGCGCGCTTTTGCGGCTGGTTGTGGCGGTGACTGTGGCGGGTAGCCTGTTTGCGCGGATGTCGCGCTTCGCAAGCTGCGCCACCATGTCAAGATTGCGCTTGCTGATATCCGTGAACGCGAACTGCGTGTCCGCGAGTTCCGGAACCGTCAGAGTATCCTGCATGAGCCGGCGCGTGAATCCGATGCTCCCGGCCCCAATGATGGCAACTTTGATAGGCACGTGTCCTTACCTCTCAATGAAGATCACAGTTGTCTTTCGCGACTCAAAGCGAAAGGGTGACAGATCGAGTTCGGGGATCGCAACGCGGCCTCACGCCTTGACGGCAACGCCCTTGTACTGATACCCCACCCACTTGGGCATGTTCCGCATACGGAAATTCTCCAGCGTCTCGATTCGGAACCCGCTGTTCTCGATGAGCGCCTTGATGTCCCGGTTGAAGTGGCATCCATCTCCGAGCACCTTCTGAATCGGCGTGAGCGTGTGCTGCCACCATTGCGTACGCGGGTCATCCGCCAGTCCGTGTTCCACGAACAGAAAGCGCCCATTCGGCTTCAGGACACGCCGCACCTCACTCAGCGCTTCCTCTACACCAGCGATGCTGCAAAGTGTCCACGTGCTGACTACCGTGTCGAAGGTGTGGTCAGGCATGGGGAGGCGCTCGGCACTCAAGATGTGCGTCTCAAGAGGAACTGGTGACGCGAGGATGCGATGCTGCGCGATCCGGTTAAGTCCCACGCTTGGATCGGCCGTTGTGAGCTTCGTCACGTCGACGGGGTAGTATGCGAGATTGTGCCCGGAGCCAAAACCGATCTCGAAGACATTTCCGCGCGCACGGCTCAAGACCTGGGGCCTCAGTTCCGCGAACTGCGGCCCAGCCATCACCCAGTCTGTCAGGCAGGGGCAGAGATATCGTCCGTAAAGACCCATGGTCAGCTTCGTCTTGCAGCAGTGACGTTCATTCAGTCCATGTTACCGTGGGCAGCTTTCCAAATACAGATCAACCCACATCCGGAACAACGTGCCGGCCCCGACATCCCCCTCGGCCCTGCGGGCCTGCTTCAAAGGGGGACCTTGTGCTCGGCCCTTCGGACTGAGCCCTCTTCGCGCCGAGCGTCCACTTGCTGCTCTCAAATCACTTCTTTTTCTACAAACATAGTGTTGCATAGGTCCCCCTTTGAAGGGGGATCAAGGGGGATGTTCTTTGAATCAAGCGTCAAGCGCCACGTGTGTGCCCATCGCGTTGGGGTCGGCGGAGCTGTCACGGTGTGGACGCTCAGTCCTTCTTGAAAGGCGGCGGCGGAGCCTGGAGCCACGCGACGTTGAACGCATAGTGCTGCCGGCTGCTGATGAGATGAATCATCCCGTCCGCGCCCTGGCACACCGAAAGGTACCCACGCAGTTCGGCGTGATCGCCGTCCATGGGGACCGGCTGGCCGTCTAGCGTGGCGATTTGACGCGTCGCGCCGTCATCCGTGACCAGACGCCGAACCGGCCATGTCTCGCCATCGTCAAAAGACAACGCCGCGAACAAACCCGTGCCGACGCGCGCCGCACCCGAAGCATCCGTGAAGGGCACCTGCTCTGCAAAGCACGCCAGGAAAAGTGGGCCCTCCTGCAGGCGCGTCAACACGAGCCGCTGCCCGCCGCCAATCGGATCAAACACAGACGGTGTTACCGTCCACGTCTTACCCAGGTCGCTGGAGATGCTCTTCGGCATGCGCTCTTGAATCGTGTCGCCGCGGCCCAACGCCATCAGGCGTCCATCAGTCAACTGGGTGACGCCCGCATGGATCCCCGCGATGGTGCCTCCAGGTTCGATCCACGTCGCGCCGTTGTCGTAGCTGAGGTGGATCGCGGTGCCACCGTTGCCCCCGGTCACCGCGTCGCAGGGGAGAAGAATAGCCCCTTCCTGCGTGCGGAACACCGATTCGATGGGCATGTGGCGCAATCCGTGCTCGGGGATGATGAGTCGGGCCTCAGACCACGTGATGCCGTTATCCGTGGAGGTGCGCATGATCGTCGCGAGGTTGCCCCACGTCGCCGCGACGCCAATGCCATTGAAGTGGTAGAGCGTCTTGTCGCCATCAAACCACAGCGCCGACGCGTGATCATTGCGATCGGGGGCGTCCCAGAACATACTCGCCTCATCCCACTCTTCCTGGCCGTGACGCAAACGGCTCGCGACGATGCACAATTCGCGTCCGCGCTCCTCGACGCACGAGTACCAGATCGCCAACAAATCGCCGTTGGGACATTCCACCAGCGCGGGACAATGGTTGTGTTTCGCAAAGATGGGACCCGATGCGTCGGCGGGAATCTTCACATACTCCCGAGGGCCGCTGAAGTACGGCGTGTTTGGGTCGCGCTTTCGCTGGGCTTCCTCGGGGCGTTCAGCGCGCACGTTCTCTTGCCAACGCTTTAGGCTTCCCGAAGGCAGCGGGGCAGTCTTGGGCATGTTGCCGATCACCACGCGGAAGCCAATGACCCAGGCCCGGTCTGCTGGCAGAGTGGCGGCGCGATTGGCCGTGCGCAAGAAGTATGGTTCCGTCGAGTGGCTGCCGCCGCGCGCGACTCGGAAATCGCCATCCGCGGGTCCCACCGGATCGGCCTGCGGTCCCTCTGCGTAAGGGCCATACCAATCCAGGCACCATTCCTCGAGGTTCCCGTGCATGTCATACAGGCCCCACGCGTTGGGCG
>JADLCA010000384.1 GCA_020847495.1 Candidatus Hydrogenedentota bacterium
CATACTGCCACTGCGGCAGTGCGCTTCCATCAAGGAGGCGGTGTTGACCCGGCCGACCTTCTTCGAGCATTTCGACGGGGTGTCGGTGGACTGGCGGTACCTGCGCGACCGCGACGCGGAGGCGCTGGCGCGCGAAGCGGGCTGGATCGCGCGGCAAGGATTGCGCGTGATCGTGGATTGCACCTCGGGCATCAATCTATACCCGGACCTGCGCATGGTGAACAACGACCCGGAAGAATTCGCGGAGAGCATGGAGACGTTCCGAGGCTTGTTCGAAAAGATGACGAAACTGGGCGCAGAGCAAGTCATCGTTTCGCTGCACCGGCATCCCGAGAACAATTTCACGGGAGAGCAGACTCGTCAATCGTTTGAAGAGACGTTGCGCACACTGTGCGCGGATGCGGCCGCGCGTGGAATCACGGTCTACCTGCGCACCACGCCCAAGACCGGGGAGAGCATCAACGGGATCGTGGCGATGGTCGACCGCGTCGCCGCGCCGAATCTTCGGTGGGCGGCATCCACGGCAATGCTCGTGGAACAAAAGGCCAATGCCATTGATGTTGCTGCGTTGCTCAAAGACAGGCCGGGCCTCTGGCTCGCCAGCATGCCCGCTCACGACGCAGCCGGAAAGGCCTGGACCATGAACGCCCCGCTCGCGGAGAATCCGGACACAGCGCTTGCCGTCAAGTACATTGCCGCCGCGCCTGGGGAGCCCGTCCTGCTGGACGGCGTCTACGCAAACTGGGACGAGGAGTACGGAGACGTACGCCTCGTGGAGACAAACTGACGAGGATCCAAAATACGGCAAATGAGCGATCGCTATGCTGTGACGTTGGTATGAGGCACACCGCTTTGGAGAGAGCAATACCTTCTCCTTCCAGGTGAGCGCCATTCGCCTGAGTATTCGACGCTATCTGCCCGGTTTGTCACGCTGTCCCCGCGGGCGCGAGGATGTCCCCGCTTTCGGGGACTTTCAATGAATCCCACACGCAACAAATGAGTCGATGCGCAAATGAACCTAAAAACAGCAGTTGAACCTCCATAGGGTCATCAACGTCATAGGTGCGAATGGCTTGACAGAGACGTAATGGTCACCCACTGGGTGAGGGGACAGACCCCGTGTTTCGCTGCCGAGAGAGATGAGTCTCGGCGCGCAAAGCCTACGCGAAAGACGAAGTCAGTCCCATTCAACTGCCGTTTTTAGGATGAAACGGCTTTCGAGAATGCCCCAGAGGGCACGATCTCGATGCTCGCCGAGTGTTTTGCCTCCCAGAACCGAGCGCGAAGTTATGCGGGAGACTTTTTGGAAGTCCCCTTTCGCGCGGATGACGGGCGCGTGGCGCTCGCAGATTCGACTGCCACTTCGGGGTTCATTCGGCGGTGTGCATTCTGTGTCCCGGAGGGACAATCGAGAGTAGCCCAGGAATTCATTCCTGGGTTAGCTGGACCTCCCCTCTCCGAGTAGTCCCGGAGGGACGGCAGAGCATAAGCCTCGCTTGAATGCGTTTGATTTTGGATGGCCTAGAGCTTAGCGCGCACGCGTAGTTTTTGGTCGAGCACTCAGTCTCTGTCGTCCCCCCGGGACTAACCGATTAGGGTACCTTCCAGACCCAGGAATGAATTCCTGGGCTACTCTCGGTCGTCCCTCCGTGACTCGCTGGCGACACTCCGTGCGGTCAACCCCCAAACAGCAGTTTAGTAATCTCCACGCGGTGATGTTGGTATGGGGCACATCGCTTTGGAGAGAACAATAATCTCTCTTTCCGGGCGTGTGCCGCTCGTCTGAGTATTCGGTGCTATCTACATGGCTTGCCACGCTGGTGCGTGGCGTTCCCATGCTTGACCGCCGTTATTGAGGTGAAAGTATGAAACGGGGCGAATCCCGGATATTCTCCCGGATTCGCCCCTAACACGCGACCCGCAAGCGGGGTCCAATGATGGGTCAAATTCCGCCGTCGACTTGATAGATCCCGGCTGCGTTGTCGTTGCGAACGGTCAGGTTGTGCTTCTTCACTTCTCCGTTCTTTAACCGGATCTCATAGGGAACGAACCAGCCGGGGAACTGTCCCGATTGGAACGGCGTGCCGAGGCTGACAAGTTGCATGCCACCAAGATGTTTCTTGAATAGTTCGGGGATCGGCGTCACGGGATAGAAGACCTGCACCGTGTCCCAGTCTTCCCGGCTGCACGCCTCGAGGAACACACGGGCCGTTTCTTCGGGCGTCAAGTTCCGGGCCTCTGCGGGGACATCGGTTCTGCGCTGGGAATCGAGCCAGGAGACATCGTCCGGCAGCTCGAGGGCAAACAGCGTGTCGGGGAATTCGGCGTTGTACTCGATGTTGTCCGTTTCAAAGACCAGCACATCTATCTTGTCCGTGTGCACGTAGACTTGCAGTCCTTTCAACCACAACGTCTCGGCATCCAGCCTGTAGACGCGTAGGTTGTCGGAATCTGAAATGGACTTGTTGAGCATCCAATCATTCGTGTAATCGCCTTGCGCCAGGGCCTCGACGGAGACCAGCAATTCGGGCGCGCCATCCGGCCCGATCACTTCCTGGACGGTGACGGTGGAGCCCTGTTCCTCGGCCAATTGCAGCTCGCTATCGAGGATGTGTTCCACATCCATCAACGGCGCGAGCCAGCCGATATGGCCTGCCGTAGGCGGAGCCTCCGAGGCCACGTTGCTCTCCTTAATCCACAGCAGCGAGGTGTTGCCGTCGCAGACCACCACGCGCCCGGAGGTCTCCACGCGCCATTGAGGCGGTTCCCCGAACCCTCGCCACAGTTCAATGGGCACCATGTCCTGATCGAGCAGAATCAACTCGAAATTGTCGCCGGGAATCGTGCGCATTTGCGCTTCGATATGGACGGACTGCAACCCCTGCATGGCGTGTGCGGCGCGTCCGAGGACGTTGAAGGCGGATAGCGGTTTGTATCCGCCCGACTGAATCAGCCAGTACCCAAACGACGCGGCAAGCAAAAGCGCGGCGGCGAGCGGCGCGGCGAAAATCGGGAGCCATAAACGAGTACGTCGGCCGGTCCGAGCCGGCGTATCCATCAGGGCCGCGGACTCCATTACTTCCTTCAGTACATTCTCCATGAGTGCGGGAGACGCGCCAATCCGATGTTTCGGACGCACGCCCTCCATCGCACGTTTCATCGCTGCGAATTCATTGGTGCATTGCGGGCAGGTGTGGAGGTGAGCCATGAGCGCCTCGTGCTCCTGCGTGTCGCACGCAACGTCGAGCAGGTCAACAAAATGCTTGCGGACAGCACGGCAGTTCATGGTTAGTTCTCCCTTTCGAGTTCGAGGAGCGCTTGGAGCTTGCTCAGCCCATGGCGGAATCGTGACTTCGCGGTGCCCAGCGAACACCCGAGCACTTCGGCGATCTCGGCGAAACTGAGTTCATCGAGGATTCGCAGGCGCACCGCTTCCGCCTGCCGTCGTGGCAAGCGGGCAAGAAGGGTTTCGATTCGTTTGAGTTCATCGAGCGCGGCCACGTGCTCGCCGGCCTGTGCACGAGGGTCGGCGATATTCTCGGCCTTCGAGAGGTCGAGGGTCAGGGCGGCCCGGCCTCTCTTCCGCAAGACATCGTTGCATGCGTTTGATGCCATGCGGTAGAGGTAGGAGGAAACGCGCGCGACATTGCCGCGCGCATCCTGGTGCCGGTAGGCCCGCAGGAAGACCTCCTGCACGGCCTCCTCCGCTTCGGAGCGGTTGCCCAGCTTGCGGAACGCGAACCAGACCAGCCGGTCCTGGAATACGTCCACAAACCGGCTGAATTCCTCGCGGGTCCGGGGCCAAGCCCCTTCCCAGCGGTCCTGCCCCGCACTGGGCGTTACCTCAGGCTCCACGGCCACCCTTTCTGCGAATGTTGCGCTCGACATTCCCGGGAGTCCTCCAACCTACCTATTCAGTAAGACGTGCGCAAGAACCAAAAAGATCCAAATAGGGGCCGGCGCAGCTTGGGCCTGTAATGGCGGGACGCGGGGCGAGAATGTCCGATTCCGTACGAGCGCGGTCAGCGGCAGCGCTCCCCAACAACGTTGAAGGCGAACCAAAGTAGACGCGGCTTGTAGCCGCGTTTCTTCAATTCGATATACGAAGCCCAAGAAACGCGGTTACAAACCGCGTCTACGAAGAAGCAAAGACAAACTCTGTGGTACCCTTCGAAAAATATGCGCACGAGACTCCGTCAGCTACGGGCCAAGAAGGAGACGAGTAATGCCGGAAGCAAGCGATCCCTATTGGCGGCTGCGCCCTCAGCCAGCGACACCAAGCGACGATATTTGCTCATGTGCGTCTCTCACACCGCTCCTGCTCCAGCCGCATTTGTCACCTAATCCCCTGTCGTGCGCACGCTGCAATCTGGAGGTGCCACCCGAGCGAATCGGTTTTGATGAAGGTTTGGCCAATGCGCTTGCGTATTGGCTGAAGTTATACGATTCACTCTACTTCCTCTGGCTGGACTCCGGCGAATTCGAGGAATGGGCCGCGACGCACTTTCGTAACCCCTCAAGCGTCGTAAACTCGCGAGGAATCGAACTGGCCGAGAAAGTGAGCAATCACCAGCGGTGCTACCTGTCGTGGTTTCAGGAGGAAGGAGATGATACCTGGGTCCCCCCGACGGAGTGCCCAAGGTGCTCCGGGCCACTTCACGTCAGGTTTGAGGGTGAGCGGCCAGAAGGGGGCTCACTTGCGATTTGCGAGGCCTGTTCCATCGCAATTCTTGTCTGACAGGTAGAAGCACATGACACGTACCGCTACACCCCAACGACTTGGAAGGTGATAAAAGTAGACGCGGCTTGTAGCCGCGTTTCTTCAGTTCGATATACGAAGTCCAAGAAACGCGGTTACAAACCGCGTCTACGAAGAGGCAAAGACAAATATCGTGTCTCGCTTTGCAAAGAGTTCGCGCAGGACGGCACCTGTCGACCTCCTTACCCCGGCAACTCGGTTCTCAGGTGCATGCTCTTGAGGCGGGTGAGTTGGTGGAAACCGTAGGGGGACAAGCTGCAGCCGCGGCCGGTGTCTTTGACGCCGGTCCAGGGGAGGGCGGGGTCGCAGTAGTCGCAGCGGTTCATGTAGAAGGTGCCGGTCTC